>JAYUXI010000606.1:0-6815 GCA_043753085.1 Myxococcales bacterium
TACGAGGACGTACTGGACGGCGTCGATCTGGTCTTCCACGGCGAAGAAGGCCAGCTCGAATACGACTTCGTGGTGGAGCCCGGGCGCGATCCAGCCGCGGTGGTGCTCGAGGTCGAAGGGGCGCGCGCGCTGTCGCTCACGGCCCAGGGCGATCTCGCCATCCACACGCCCGACGGCGATCTCGTGCAGCCGCGGCCGCGCGTCTACCAGCGCGATGCCGCGGGCGCCGAGACGTTGGTGCGATCGGCGTACCGGCTGGTCGGCAGCAGCGCGGTCGGCTTCGAGATCGCCGCCTTCGACGCGTCGCGTGAGCTGGTGATTGATCCGGTGCTCTCGTACGGCACGTACTTCGGCGGAAGCGAGGACGAATCGTCCGTGCAGATGGCGCTCGACGCGAGCGGCAACGCGCTGGTCGCCGGCACCACGGCCTCCACCGACGTGCCGGTTACGTTCGGCAGCCAGGCGCGCGGCGCCGGCAGCGACGTCGTGGTCGCCAAGTTTTCGTCCACCGGCGCGCTTGCCTACGCGACCTACTTGGGCGGCAGCGACGACGAAACGCCCGTGGCCCTGCGCGCCGACTCCGGCGGCAACGCCTTCGTGCTCGGCAACACCACTTCGCTCGACTTCGCCGTGTCGGGCGCGTCGCTGCCGCGCGGCGCGGGCGCCGAAGCGTTCCTCGCCAAGTTCTCCGTGACCGGGCAGCGCGTGTACGCCACCTACCTCGGCGGCGACGGGATCGACACGGCGGGCGCGCTGGCCGTCGATGGCAATGGCGCCGCGGCGGTCGTGGGCGCCACCTCGTCCACCGACTTTCCGCTGGCCCAAACTGCGCTGCAAGGAAGCAGCGACGCGTTCGCGGCGGCGTTCGATGCAGCCGGCAGCTGCGTGTTCGGCACCTACCTCGGCGGCAGCCTGGTCGAGCAAGCCAGCGCCGTCGCGCTCGATGCGAGCGGCAACGTGCTGATCGCAGGCAGCACCGACTCCAACGACTTCCCGCTGCAGCGGGCAGCGTTCGTGCGCGGCGCCGGGATCGACGCCTTCGTGACCAAACTCTCGCCCAGCGGCGCCGTGGCCTATTCGACTTACCTCGGCGGCGCCGCCCTCGACGTCCCCGTGGCGATCGCGCGCGACAGCAGTGGCAACGCCGTAGTCACCGGCGACACGCTCTCCGCCGACTTTCCGATCTCGGCCGGCGCCCGCGCGGCCGCAGGCAACTACGACGCCTTCGTGACCAAGCTCTCGCCGGAGGGCGCGAGTGTGTTCTCGACCTGCCTGGGCGGCAGCGCCGCCGATCGCGTGCATGCGATTCGCGTCGATATCGCCGGCAACGCCGTGATAGCGGGCGACACGTCGTCGTCGAACCTGCCCACGACGGCCGGCATGCTCGCCCACGGCGGCGGTCAGGATGCCTTCGTGGCCAGCTATTCGCCCACCGGGAACCGTACCTTCGTGAGCTACCTCGGCGGCGATGGCAGCGACGGTGCACGCTGCCTCGCCGTCGACGCCCAGCGCAACGTGTTCGTCGGCGGCGCGATGGCTTCCAGCAACTTCCCGATCACCATCGGCTCGCTGGCAAGGCGCGCCGGCCAGGAAGGGTTCGTCGCCAAGCTCTCTCCCGTCGGCGCGCGGATGTACGTGAGCTACGTCGGCGGTGACGGCAGCGACACGGTCGTTCGGATCGGGGTCGACCCGGCCGGCCAGGCGATCGTGACGGGCCTGGCAGGCGGCGCCGGGCTCGGCCCGACGGCGGGCGCGCTTGCGTATTCCGGCGCGCAGGATCTCTTCGTGGCGCGGCTCGCCGGGGCGCCGCTGGCAATCACGCCAGACTCCGTCACGGTCAGCCCGCTCGGCAGCAGGACCTTCGTGGCCAGCGGCGAGAGCGCCGGACCGTATGTCTTTTCGATGGCGTCGGCTCCGTCGGGCGGAGCGGTGAACGCAACCACCGGCGCGTACGTGGCGGGGCGCACCGGCGGCGTCGTCGACGTGGTGCGCGCCACCCCCACCGGCGGCAGCAGCGTCACCGCCAACGTCACCGTCACCGCCGGCGTCTCGGTCACGGCGGGCTCGGTGCTGGTCACGCCGTCGGGCAGCACCACCATCACCGCCACCGGCGGATCGGGTGCACCCTACACGTATACGGTCGACCCCCAGAACGGCGCCACGGTGGGCTCGGCCACCGGCGTGTACACCGCCGGCACCGTGGGCAACGTCACCGACGTGGTCACCGCCACCGACGACCTCGGCAACTTCGCCACGGTCGAGATCGGCGTCGGCTCGGCCATCGTCACCGCGCCCAACGCGCCCACGGTCGCGCCGCGGCAGTCCGTCTCGTTCCTGGCCACGGGCGGCAGCGGGACCGGCTACGTGTGGAGTGCGGTCGCGTCGCCGCTGCCGAGTGGCGGCAGCATCGCGGCCGACGGCGCCTACGTGGCCGGCGCGGCGGGCGAAACCATCGACGCCATCCGCGTCACCGACTCGCTCGGCAATCGCCGTCGCGTCAACGTAACGGTGGGCCCCAACCTCGGCATCGTGCGAGCCAATCCGAGCAGCACCACTCCGCGCGGCACGCTCGCACTTTCCACGTCTGGCGGCGGCGGCCGCGTCACCTGGACGCTCGACTCGAGGCCCTCTGGCGGCACCATCTCGAGCGATACCGGCGAGTACGTGGCCGGCGCCATCGGCAACACCAGCGACGTCGTGCGCGCCACCGACGCGTTCTCGAACACGGCCACGCTCACGGTGCAAGTCGGACCCGGCGTCGCCATCGTCGGCGCGCGCGCCGTGGCGCCGCGCGAGTCGCTTTCTCTTTCTGCCACCGGCGGCAGTGGCATGGGCTACGTGTTCAGCTTCGGCCTGAACGGATCCAGCGGCACGCTGGTCGGCGCTACCTACACCGCGGGCAGCAGCGGCAACCGCACCGACACCCTCGTCGCCACCGACTCGCTCGGCAACACGGCGCTGGTGCCCATCGATGTGGGGCCCGGTGTCAGCGTGGCTCCGGCCAACGCCGCGGTGCCGCCCAACGGTCCCGCCGCATTCACCGCGAGTGGCGGCAAGGGCCCGTACACGTGGTCGATCGACCCGGCGGAGTCGGGCGCCCCGACGGTCAACGCCGGCGCCTACGTGGCCGGCGCGACCGGCAACAGCGCCGACACGGTGATCGCGCGCGACACGCTCGGCAACGTCGCCTCGGTGCAGGTGTCGGTGGGCGGCGGCCTCGTCGTCACGCCGGTGGCCCCGCTGGCGCCGCGCACGGCGCTCGGGCTGGTGGCGTCTGGCGGAACCGGTGGACCCTACACGTGGTCGGCGCAGGAGCTGCCGTCGGGAGGCGCGGTGTCGGCCGCGGGCCTCTACACGGCGGGCGTCATTGGCCTGGTTACCGATCGGGTACGGGTGACCGACGGTCTCGGCAACAGGCGCGACGTCGCCATCGCCGTGACCCGCGGCGTGAGCGCCGTGGCCACCCCGGACGGCGTGGCGCCGCGCGGGATCGCGACGCTCACGGCGTCGGGCGGCACCGGCACTGGCTTCTCCTGGTCGTTCATCACCAACGCCTCGGGCGGCACGGTCACGGCAACGGGCGCGTACCGGGCTGGCGGGGTGGGCAACGCCGTCGACGTCTTGCAAGCACGGGACTCGCTCGGCAACGTCGCCAGCCTCAGCGTCGCCGTGTCCGCGGCGCTGGTGATCACGTCGTCGCAGGGCAGCGCGCCACCGAACGGCGAGCTCGACTTCGCGGCGTCGGGCGGCGCGGCGCCGTACCGGTTCTCGCTGCAGGCCGGCGCATCGGGCGGTAACGTGGTGGAAACGACCGGGCACTACCGCGCCGGCTCCACCCCGGACGTGCAGGACGTGGTTGCCGTCACAGACGCCAATGGCGTCGTGGCCACCGCGCGGGTCGAGATCGGCGCGGGGGTATCCATTACACCGAGCGTTGCCATCGTGTCGCCGAACACGTCGCTGGTGCTCGCCGCGTCGGGTGGCAGCGGTGCCGACTTCCAGTGGGCAATGATCACCAACGCGTCCGCGGGTGTCATCGACCCGGTCAGCGGCACGTACACGGCAGGCCCCACCGCAGACGTGATCGACATCGTGCGGGTCACCGACTCGCTGCTCAACTCCGCCGACGTGTCGATCGTGGTCGGCGCGGCGCTGCTGCTCACGCCCACCGCGCCGCAGGTGGCGCCGCGCGAGGCCACGACGTTCACCGCCACCGGCGGCAGCGGGGAGTACCAGTTCTCGCTGCTCACCAACGCGTCCGGTGCCTCGATCGATCAGGTTTCCGGCGCGTACGTGGCGGGCGCCACGCCGAACGTGGTGGATCGCGTGAAGGTGGTCGACCGCCTCGGCAACCAAGCGCAGGTCGACGTCAGCGTCGGCGCCGGTCTGTCGATCCGCCCGCAAACCCTGGCCCTGCCCGCCGGCGGCACCACCACGTTCGCCGTGTCGGGCGGCAGCGGCGCGGGCTACGCGTGGTCGCTGGCGCCGAACGCATCGGGCGGCAGCATCGATCCGAACGCGGGCGCATATGTGGCGGGTGACCGCGGCGGCGAGGACGGCGTGCAGGTCACCGACTCCTTCGGCAACCTGGCGACTGCCACCGTGACGGTCACTGCGCTGCCAGCGCTGACGCCTGGCGCGGATGCCGGCAGCGACGCCGGGGCAACAGCCGCCTTGCCGAGCGTCGGCGACAGCGGCTGCACGTGCCACACGTCGAGCGGGGTTACCGCGCCGGATGCGGGCGGCGCGCTGTTGGCGGGCCTCGTCGGTCTGCTGCTGCGCCGCAAGCGCGCCTTCTGCATGGGTCGCCGGGCACGAGCTCGCGGACTGAAAGCAGGATCATCCGCCAGAGTAAGTCAGCACGACGCTTCCGCCGCCGCCAGCAGCTCCTGCATCGGCGCGAAGCCGTTGCGCTCGGCGTAGTGCCGGGGTGCATTGCCGTGGCGGTCCACCGTACGCGGGTCCACCCCCGCCTCGATCAGGACGCGTGCAATCTGCAGGCATGCCTCGCGATGCAACACGATCTCCACCGGGTGGTAGCCCACCGGCAAGCCCAGTGCGGCGCGATGCAGCAGGCTGATCCCATCGCGGTGCTCCATGTCTCGTACGAGGGGCGGCTCTGGATCCTCACCGCTCTCGAGCAGCACTCTAACGATCTCCACCGAGCCCAGGATCACGGCCTGCGCCAGCGCCGAGGTTTCGCCTTCGGCGCGAGGCTTGGGGCGCTCGCCCGCCGCCAATCGACGCGAGACCGCCGCGCAATCGCCGTGCAAGACGGCGTCATCGAGGTCCGCGTACGTGGGCTCGCCAGCACCGGCTTGGCGCAGGATGTCCATGACCCGGGTTCGGCCGTGGACTGTCGCCACGCGGAGCGGTGGCGCGTTGATGTACCCTTCGCCCTCATGCCGGATGACGCCGTTCACAGCAGCGCCAGCGGCGAGCAACGGTGCGACGCAGTCGTCTGCGCCCCGTACGATCACTTCGAAGAGCGGATCATCGTAGCGATGCAGAGGCGGAGTGACGCGTGCACCGGCCGCGCTCAAGCGCGCCACCACCGCGAGCCTGCCCGAGCGCGCCGCGAAGAACAGCGCGCCGCAACCGGTCCTGGTGCGCTTCGACGCGTCCGCGCCGGCGTCCAGAAGAGCGTCGACGACCTCGAGCGCGCCGCGCTCAGCCGCACCATGAAGCGGCGTCATGTCGGCGTCGAACCATGCGGGAACCATCTGCGTACGCAGCGCTGCGTCCACCGGATGGCCAGAGGCCAGGAGCGCGGTGACGCAGCCGAGCGCTCCGGCGCGAGCCGCGTGGTGCAGTGCCGTCGCGCCGCCCGTGGTGCAGTGTACGGCGTCGGCTCCCGCACGCAGCAGCAGCAGGAGCACCTCCACGCGTCCCGTCACGGCGGCGAGATGCAGCGGCGTGGCCTGGCGATCCATCACGAGCGAGAGACCGAGATCGTCTCCGGTACGCGGCACGGCGAGCTTCTTGGCGCGATCGCGATCGAGTCGGCTCTCCTCGCTCAGCGCCATGCAGGTCTCGACGTCGACGCGGGCGCCGCGATCGAGCAACGTCTGCACGCATCCGACGTGACCGTGAAGGGCCGCGAGGTGAAGCGCGGTGAGACCCCGTGGGTCGGCCGCGTCGAGTCGTTCGGTCGGGATGGCCAGACAAGCCGCGACGTCGCCGTCGCGCGCTGACAGATGATGCGTGGACAGCCCCATGCGCGGCAAGCTGCCCGCTGCGTGCCGGAAGGTCAACGCCCCATCCGACGTCGAATGGCCTCGTCTTCGTCATCGACATCGACTGGCCAGTCCATCAGCACTCGTTGCGTGTCCAATCCTTGTGTAGGACGCACGTACTGGGCCCCGTCTACTGAAACAGGCGGCGCAGCTCGCGGATCCAGCTGCTCAGTCGCGAGCTTCCGGTGGGCGTGGCTTCTTCCGCGTCGAGCGTACGCGGCAGCGCCGACCAGTGCGGCCCGTTCGTGTGGATGGCCGAGAGGTCGCGCGTCGACGGACGAGCTCGATGGGTCCACGGAGATGCCTGCACCGGCCCTGTATGTGTGCAAGTGTACGCTAACGCAAGACGTCGTCTACGAATTGCGGGCTTCTCGGACACGGGCCGGCGCCAAACCCGACGCATCACTGGGCGTCAGCGGACGCGTGTCCCGATGCTTCACCACCGGGGGCGGATCCTCAGAACGGCCAGCCGAACAAGGGGACTCCACATGCCACAGGACGCAAAAGTGCTGCCTGATTCTCTGCAACGGCACGTCGCAATGCGAACGTGCACACTGCACGTTCGTGCCCGCCACGCTC
>JAYUXI010000607.1:0-6811 GCA_043753085.1 Myxococcales bacterium
GCGCCGGCGTAGCCTTGGCCGACGTAGCCGCTGCGCCCGAAAAGTTCAAGGGTAGACCGTTCGTGGCCTCCGGCACGGTCGGCTCGGTGTGCCAGCACCAGGGTTGCTGGATGACCCTCCAGGACGAGAAGGGCGAGGCGTTCATCCGCATGGCCGGCCACGCGTTTTTGATCCCAAAGGATGCCGCCGGCAAAAAGGCGCGCGTGCTCGCTACTCTGGCCGGGTCGGCCGAGCCCGAAGCCACCTGCAGCGAAGGCAAGGCGGGTGGCTGCAAGGCCGAAGCGCAAGAGCAGCAAGGCGCCAAGCCGTTGGCGAAGCTGGAGCTCGAAGCGAGCGGCGTCGAGCTGTTCTGAAGGCGCGAAGCGCTGCGGGGCGCCATGGCGAACGTGGCGAGACCATTCTGCGATCCATGTACCCTTCACGCTTCGCGGTCGACCCATCGAGCGCCGAGGTGCGGGTCACCGAACCACGACGGCGAAGGTGCACTCACCACGTCGAGCCGACGGCATGGGAGTGTTCGTTTGCCATGGGGCCAGCGTTCCGTCGTCGCGAATCCGAGCAGAGGAAACGTCGTCGAGCGCTGCCCCGAAGCGTGTGCCGCCGATGAGATAAAGATAGTCGCCGTGCCGGACGACGCCGTAGCCAATGCGCGGGAGGGGAAACGGCTCGGTCTCCCGCCACTCGCCCAACGCGCCCTCGCTAGCGACCTCGCTCACGAACACCCGGTTGTCGACGTCGGTGCTGCCGATCACATAGCCGCCGACCAAGTAGATGTATCGACCCGATACCGCCGCGCCGCCGATGCCAGGTTGGAAGTTGAGTGGCAGCTGCGGGAGCGCTTGCCATGGCGTAAGTGCGCCGCTCGCCGTCGCGGTGGAGACGACCGCCTTGTTGGCCCACCCGAAAAGGAAAAGCTGCGAGCCCACGGAAACGGTCGCGCCGTCGCGCGGTATCGTTTCGGCGGTGAGACCAGCGGTGAGGCCGGATTGCCGCTGCCAGGCACCGAAGCCATCTCCAGAAACCGTGGCGTACTGCACACTGTCCGGAGCAGCGCTCTTGACCGCGTAGGCGCGCGAGCCAATCCGCGCAGGGCGCGGGCAGCCGTCGGGTTCCACCAGCGACAGTGATGGCGTGAACGCGCCGAACGTCTGGTCCGCCTGCATGCGGCTCGTGAAGACTTCATCGAACCAGTTGGCAGCCGAGTTGGGCCTGCCGCCCAGCACGTGGACCGCTGCGCCCATCCCGAACACGGCGTGACCGAGGCGCGCGCTGGGCAGCTCCGGCCCAGATCTCCATTGCCCCAGTACGCCGTCCGTCCCGATGCGCGCGAAGATCGAGCCCGTCGTTAGAACCTCGCCTCCGTCGACGACAATCGGGCTACCCACGCCCACCAGATACGCCACCGGGAGTGACGCGTCGCTTGCATCGTCATCGCTTGCATCGCTTGCGTCGGCAGTGGCCGCGACGTTGCTATCCGCGTCCGCAGTCGCGTCGAAACCCGTGCTCCCACCGCTCTCTCCGGTCAAGGCGGACAGATCGGCGAGCAGCGAACAGGCGCCGCACACGCTCATGAGGCAGCCCAGAACGAGACCGTTCATTCTCGTCGCCACTCCGGAAGCGATAGCACTGCCAGAACGACGCGGCAAGAACCGGACACGCCGCGTCGATCCGCATCTTGGACGCAAGCGTATGTTCGACTTGCCTCTCTTTGGAGCGGTGTCAGGGTTTGGTCGGAGCGGCGGGAGCGGCGGGCACGGCTGCCGACGCAGCTGGCGCGACCCTCATGTTGGTCTCGGCGAGAAGCTCCCTCAACTTGCGCTCGCGGGTGGCCTCGTCGAGGGTGGCGCCGAGCTTGCTGGCGTCGAGGGTGAGCAGGGGCAGCTGACCGCCGCCGTTGTACATCGGCAGCTTGCCGTCCCAGCGTTCGAGCTGACGGTACTGCAGCACCGTCGGGCTGACCGAGAGCCGGATGGTCTCGTTGGCCTTGGCCTCGGCCCGCGCCCGAATGAGCAGCGCGTCGCCCTCGCCCTCCGCCTTTTCGCGAGTTGCCTCGGCAGCGCCGTGTGCCTGCGTCACCGCCTGGTCGGCCTCGGCGCGTACCTGGCGCACCTTGTTTTCACTCTGGATGGCGTTCTGCGTGGCCTCCATCGCGCGATTGATGGCGTCTGCAACGTTCTGGGGCAGGCGCAAGGTGCCGTTGATGGTCAGCTGGTCGATCACGATGCCGTCTTTGCCGAGGATCTCGCGGCACTTCGCCGTCACGTCGCCGAGCATCTTCGACTTGCCAGATCCGTAAATCTCCTGCACCGGCATCTTCGAGGTGACGTCGCTGAAGGCCTCACGAACCGCGTTGCGCATGTAGCCGTCGGCCAAGGCGAGCATGTCGTTCTGGCGGAAGCGCGCATAGAGCTTCGGCGCCAGCAGCGGGTCGATGTGAAAGGACAGACCGATGTCGGCGTTGATGTTCACGCCCTCCGTGGAAGAGAACGTGATGCTCTCGTCCCGTGGCTTGCCTTCGTGAGTGCTTGCCGTCCACACGATGTTCTGCACGCTCGTCGGAAAGATGATGATTTGCTCGGTGATTGGATTGTAGGCAACCCAGCCCATCACCACGGGCATGTCTTGCACGCCGCGCTCGCTGCCAGCGAGGCGCACGCGGATGCCAACGTGACCGGCGTCGACGCGCGTGAGCGTCGAGCAACCCACGAAGCCGAGGAGGACCGCGATTCCCACCGCCGCCAAGATCCCTTTCGCTGCGCGTGGCGCGTGGGGGAACGCGGAGCCAATTCGATTCACCATGTTGTTCGGTCGTCCTTCTCAGTGGTCGTTGCGCCAAGAACCATACGCCGCGGCGAGCGCCGCAGCGGCGAGCATTGCGAGCGCCGCCAGCGCTGCCGCCAGCTTGGTGTCGCTGGCACCGTTGAGCCACGGCCGCAGCAAGACGACCGCGCCGAACTCGACCGGGACGAGAGCGACCGCCAGCGCCGCGCGTGGGCCCATTCGCCAGCTGCGCTGCGCGCGCAACCGCGCGAGGTCAGCGCGAAGGGAAGCGTTTTCGTCGCGGTAGGGACCGGTGGGCACGGGCGACACGTTAGCCCTCCACGGCGCAAACGTCGGACGTTGCGCGAAAACTACGCGCCAGCTGCGTACAGGCCGTAAATTCCCGTCCAGCTCATTACGATGAAGACCACGAAGAGCGCATACGAAAGCACGTCGACTTTCTTCAGGGCGTGCTGGCTGGAGACGATGCCGAAGCCCATGGCGAACGTGGCGAGGCCGTTGGCCAGGTGGTACGAGACGGCCAGCGTGCCGAGCAGATAAACGACCAGGGTGGGACCGTGGTGATGCATCTCGTGCGCGATGTCGGTAAAGAATTCGGCGTGCCCTTCCATCAACCGCGGCTGCAACATGGCCAGCCACAGGTGAGCGCCGAGGAACGCGAGCAGGCCGAGCGCGGACAGGCGCTGCAGTACGTATTTCAGGTTGCCGAAGAACGTGAGCGTGTTCCGGGTGTTGGGCCGGGAGCCGCGCAGGCGGGAGAGGCCCCACGCGGCGTGGATGAGCAGCGGCACCATCACCAGGACCGCCGTGACGAACTGCGCCAGCGGGTGGGCGTGATGCGTGACCGCTTCTTCCCAGGCCTGGCCCCCACGAAACACCGCGAGGTTGTTCCAGAGGTGCAGCACCGTCCACGCGCCGAGCGGGACGACCGCCAAAATCGAGCCGAGGCGACCGCGCGCGTAGGAAGCAGCTTGAGAGCGGGGCTCGTCCAGGGCAGCGGTCGACATGCTGGTCGTCCCTTAGAGCCGAAGGCCTACCCTTGCAAGGATGCTCTCCCCCGTCGGGGATTCCGTGGGGGCTGCGCCGCTGGGCTCGCGCTGCTGCTGGCCTGGGCGCCCGCACGCGCGCAAGCGCCCGTCACGCTCGACCTCGCCGACGACGTGGTGCGCGCGCGCGCGCAGACGGTGACTACCGTCGAGCTCGACGGCCGTACCCTGCCCTTCGCGAGCCTGGCCGCCACCCCGGTCTCCGAAGGCCGGCACACCGTCTCGTTTTCCGTCGCGCCGATCGAAGAATCTCGGCTGATCCTCGCACCGTGCGCGGGCAAGGTGCCGCCCGAGGTCACGGTAGACGGCCAGGTCGTCGCCACCGCGGCCGGGCCGCACGGACAGCGGCTCACGATGGGTCCGGGCGCGCACCGCGTCGAGCTCACGCTGATGGTCTCCGGCTACGAGAAGCGCGTGGCCTGCGGGTTCGCGCCGCGGCTCGGGCCGCGCACCGCGTCGCAAGCCGGGCTGCGCGTGCTGCACTATCCCAGCACACGGCCCAAAGGCTCGTGCACACGCTGCCGGCCCGGGCACGCGCTGGTCTACGTGCCGCACTCGGTGGCCGACGACAGCGCGCGGCAGTTCCCGGCTGGCCCGCCGCCCGTGCTGCTCGGCTTGCATCCGTGGAACGGTGCCCTCGAGACATATGCAGCATACATGGACCTGCTCGACGCCGCCGAGGCGCGCGGCGTGGTGCTGCTGTTCGCAGACGGTCTCGGCAACTCGCTCTACACCGCCCCGGCGGAAGCCGAGGTGCTCGCGGCGCTCGAAGCCCTGCGCAGCGTGCTTCCGATCGACGCCGAGCGCGTCTCGATCTTCGGCGCGTCGATGGGCGGCGCTGGCGCCACCACCGTGGCGTTCCACCATCCGGATCTCTTCGCGTCGGCCACCAGCCTGTTCGGCGACGCCAAGTACGATCTGAGCACTTACGTGCGCAGCCTGATCCCGAACGAAGAGGCGGCCAAGAGGGTCAACGCGCTCGACGTGGTGGACAACGCCCGCAACCTGCCGCTCTTCTTGGTGCACGGCGACGCCGACAAATCCTCGAATATAAAGCAGAGCATCCTGCTCGACCGAGCCATGAAAAAGGCGGGCTTCTTCGTGCAATTCGATCCAAAACCGGGACGTGGACACGAAGGCGCGCTGGTGAGCGAGTACGCCAAAGCGATCGTGGAGCGAGCGGCCACGCTGAAACGCGTGCACCCATCACGCATCACCTACCGCAGCTTCCGGAGTGGCGATCTCGGGGCCTACGGCCTCACGTTCGTCAAGGCGCGGCCTGACGGTGAGGCATTCGTCGACGTCGAGCGCACGGCCGACCAGATCGTCGTGCACCAGGCCAGCGGCGTGACCTCGATGACGCTCGACCCAGGAACGTTCGCCGCGCAGCTGCCCATCGTGCTTGGTCCAGGTGTGGCCAAGGTGTCGGTCGGCTGGGCCCCGAAGTGAGCGAACCGAGCTGGCGACTTGGCGCACTGGCCACCACGGCGGGGCTTGCAGTGTTCGCCTGGGCACTCGTTGCCGGCGGCAGTCGCGACGTGCTCGCCGCGCGCGTGCTGGCGTGGCCGCGCAGCGAAGCGGTGGCGGGCGGCTCGTACGCGGTGCAGGTCGTGGCGGTTGGCGCCACGCTCGAGCCGCAAGCCCGGCTGCACGTGCAGTGCGGCGGCGAGGGCCTCGACACCGACGAGAGCGGCACCTTGCTTTTTTCCGAGCCGGGCGCCTTGTCGGAGCGCACGTGCGACACGGCGCAGGGGCCCATTGCCTTTGCGGCCGAGCGCCCGCGCATCGGTACCGAAACGCTGGCAGAGCCGGTGCGTGCCCACGTGGTGGGGGTCACCGTGCATGGCGTGGTGCCCGACGTCTTTCTCGAGCAGCCGGATCTCACCGTGGGCGCCGAGTCCGCGGCATGGGTGCAGATTGCACGGGCTCGCAGCCAGGGCTTCGTCACCGATCCCGAACCGGGGCTCGAGGCCCGCGTGATCGCTCGCTGCGAGGACGGCATCATGCTCGGCCTCACGCCGCGCTTCCACGTCACGGGGCTGCACCTGGAATGGGGCGCAGCGACCGTGCGCGAGCGGCTCGACGTGCCGATCTCGGTCGCGCGCGGCGCCCAGCCGGTCGAGGTGGTGCGGCAGCCAGATGGCCGGCGGTTCGCGCAGCTTTCTGGGCGGCGCGGCTGGATGGGGCTGTTCGATGCGTCGGGTCTGGTGTCTTCGGTCACGCCGTCGGACGAGCCGTGGCCGCTGCCGCGCATCGACCGGCCGGCGCTGCTCGTAGCCAGCGCCGCGATGTTCGATTCGAGCGCCTCGCAGGTACGGCTGGCCGACGACGCCAACCTCACTCCGTGCGAGCGGGCGCGCACCCTGCGCGAGCGCTGGCCGGCCCCGCAACCCGCCGAGCTCGTGGACGACGGCGTGACGCGCGCGCAAGCCACAAGAAGCATGCAAAATGCACGGGGTAAGCGGACGGCAGGTTTTGGGCTGGCCGGAGGGCTGGTCGGGCTGGCCGCTGCGTTGTTCGGATCTCGAAACGCAAACGTGACCGCCCGCGCGCTGACGGCGCTGGCGATCACGCTGGTGTTGTTCGGCGTGCTGGCGATGCTGCTTTACGCAGCCTGAATCACTGGGCGCATTCGCCGGTCGCGACGACCGACGTGCGAGCCCGGGTGGCCTGGCAGGCGTTGCCGTAGGTCTGGCCGTCGCAGCCGCACACCGGCTCGTAGTTCATCGGACACATGTCCGGAGCGGCTACGCAGGTGCCCATTTGATCGGCAGCGCCGCAGATGGCTTCCGGGGCGAAGCTGCAGAACTGGTCGTCACCGCAGCGCTGACCACCGCGACCGCCGCACGCCTGCGGCTCGCACGCGCCGGCGCTCGAGACCGACCAACCTGCAACGGCCGCCTCGCACGCGTTGCCGTAGGTGTTGCCGTCGCAGGCGCAGACCGGCTGGTACACGTCGGCACACATTTCCGGCTTGTACTGGC
>JAYUXI010000608.1:0-36963 GCA_043753085.1 Myxococcales bacterium
CGGAAAGGCTGCAAGTTGCCGCGCGTAACCCCCGCACGTAGCGCGTGTTTCCACCTGCGGCGCGTTCGCCTGTACACTGGGAGCTCGGGTGAACTCCAGCACGACGACACAAATGAACGACGAAGGCGTGGTGGGGGAAGAGTTTCCGCCGCCCTGTCGTCGCGGCGACACGCTCGCAAACAAGTACGTCATCGAAGAGCTCATCGGCATGGGCGGCATGGGTTTTGTGTACTCTGCACGTACCCGCCGTGGCGACGTCAAGGTCGCCATCAAGCTGCTGCACCCGCGGCTACTGAGTGACAGCGAGAAAACCGAGCGCTTCCTTCGCGAAGCGCGCGCCACCGCGCGGCTGTCGAGCAAGCACATCGTCCGCGTCCTCGACGTGGGCAAACGGGAGCGTGATGGCCTGCCGTATCTGGTGATGGAGTTCCTCGCGGGTGAGGATCTCGGCGAATGGCTCGAACGTCTCGGTCCCTTTCCCACCGAGCTTGCGGTCGGTTTCGTCATCCAGGCGTGTCGCGCGCTCAGCCTCGCGCACGCCGCGGGCATCGTGCACCGCGACATCAAGCCGTCGAACTTGCTCTTGGTGCGACAGCCCGGCGGCGACGCGCTGCTCAAGCTGCTCGACTTCGGCATCTCGAAGGCGGCCGAGCCGGATCTGCACGCACCCGGCATCACGCAAACTTCCGCCGTGTTCGGCTCGCCCACGTACATGTCCCCCGAGCAGGTGCGCAGCGCGAAGAACGTCGATTCGCGCTCCGACGTCTGGGCGATCGGCGTCGTGCTCTTCGAGCTCCTGGCGGGCGAAGCACCCTTCGTGGGCGAGACGCCGGGCGCCATCCTGGCGGCCATCGTGGCCGACGAGCCGAAGGATCTGCGAGAGATAAGGCCGGAGCTCCCGCAAAAGCTGCTCGACATCGTGGCCGAGTGCCTGACCAAGAGCCGCGAAAAGCGCCTGCCCTCGGTCGACGAGCTCGCCAAGCGACTCGCTCCGTTCCTGACCGAGCCCTCCGACTCGCACCATGCGTTCGGCATCGGGGGGCGCCACACCGCGCGCATCGAGTCCTCGCTGGCGGGCCCTGCCGATTTGCCGGTCGAGCACGCCGAGCCGCCGCGGGATCGCACGCTGCGCATGGACTCGCCGCTGCTGGATCCGGACGCATCGTCACCCTGGAGCGATCCCGCCTCGTCGAGCGCCGCCGTGAGCTACTCCCGCTCGGCACGTTCGAACCCGCGCAGCACCGACGCGTACAAGAACGCGGCGGCCATGGCCATGGGGATGATGTTCCTGCTGCTGGTCGGCATCTTCTTCGCGCTGCAGCTCGAAGGCGTGCTGGCGGCCGCCCGCGTACCCGCGGGCGATGCACCGCCGGCCCCCGCGGTCACGCCGACCGTCGCTCCCGTGGCCATGCCGTGCATCGCGTCTGCAGCGGCACCGGACCCGCCGAAGACCAGATCCAAAGTCCACTGAGTCAGTCTGCGTCCAGCCACCACAGCTGGCAGATCGACGTCCCGAAGGGTCCGGCGAGCACGCGCATCTCGAACATGGGCGCCAAGCGCGCCGGTGAGAACGGCGCGGTGCCCAGCTCCCAGGAATCGGGCGCCAGGTCGCCGTGAGAGAACGATCCCACCTGCGGCTCGCCGTCTGCGGCCGGCGCCACCGAAAAGCGCGCGCCCGAGAGGCCCAGCCCGCGCAGGCCGATGCGCGTAAACCGCGGCCGCGCGCTCGCCTGCAGCGTGAAAATCGCTTCCTGGTTGGGTGCGAGCCGCCGGCAGCCGTCGAAGTGGCGGTTCTCGTCCTCGCTGCGCACCTCGGCGCCGGTCGGCGCGAATGGTGTGGCCACGAACGCATGGGCGCGCTCGGACTCGAGGTCGGCGAAGTCGACGTGATCCAGAATGCGCGCCGGCGCCCCCACCGGTACCAGGCGCTCTGGCACGTGCTCGTCCAGATGCGACCAATTTGCAACATACACGGTTTTCGTGGCGGCGCCGCAGATCACGTTGTCGTCCAGGTGCACGGCAAACCACTCGGTGCCGAACTCGCGGGTGATGACCGGAAACCAGGTGGCGTACAGCGCCAGGTGCGTCGGCCGCTCGGCTGGCTCCACGTGCTGCAGCAGCTCCAGGGTGGCGGCTTCTCCGTGGTTGGCGGCGCGCACGAAGCCCAGGCCACGAAAGCCGCCCAGTCCGAGCGCGTCGATGGCTGCCCGCCCCGAGAAGTACGGGATGGCGCCGGCGTCGCCGACGAGCAGCCGCGCGTCCGGCGGGGTGAGGCGCGCCAGGCGAAGTCCGACCTCGACCTGCTGGTCGACGATGTTCGCCGCCGCGCGCTCGAAGTGCGTGCGAAATACAGGTAGCTTGGGCGCGGTGACGGCCACCAGCGCAGCGGCCAAGAGCGCCGCCACGCGGGGCCACCGCGCCGCCACCACATAGAGACCGCGCACCACCAAGGCCACCAGGCAGAGCAGCGCCGGCACGTAGTAGCGAAAGCCCTGGTAGCGTGCCGTCGCGTTCAGCGACACCAACACGGCCAGCAGCGGCACGGCGGCCACCAGCGCCCAGGTCAGCCCGCGACTGCGCCGCGGACCGAGCGCCACGAAGACGAGACCCAGCATCGTCGCGCCGGTGAGCGCCGGCGCGACCGTGCTGCGCGAGAACGCGCCGAACCAGCTGGTGACCAGGTTGGTGAGCACCTCGCGCATGCGGGCCGTGTCGTCGAGCGCCGGATTCTCCGTGACCAGCTTCAGGATGGCGCCGGCCGACTGGACCTCGCCGGTGAGCGCTCGGTTGGCGGCGAACACGCAACCCTGGGCAAGCAGGGCGGGCAGGGCCAGCGCCAAAAACGCCCGCACGCGTGGTTGCAGCCCGAGGGCGACGCGATCGCGCGCGAGCCCGGCTGCCAGCAGGAGTGCGAGCAGCAGCGCCTCGGGCCGCAGGAGCACCAGCGCCGCCAGCAACGCGGCGAGCGCAAAGGACGGCGCCCGCCGCGTGCAGAGAAGCACGGAAAAGAGTGCAAAGTACAATCCGAGCTCCATGCCCGACAACAACGACCATGTCACCACGCCGAACGAGGCGAACAGAAGCGGCGCCACCACCCCAACCAGCAGCGACGGTGCTCGCGCCCCGAAACGCCACACCCCGAAGGCGGTGCAGGCAACGCACAGTAGCGACGCGGCGGAGCCGAGCGCGTCTTGGCCGAGCCCGCGAAACGCGGACAGCACCACGGCGTAGAGCGGCGCCGTTTCGCCCGAGGAATAGCCCTGTCCCGGCAACCACTGCAGCGGCGCGCCCAGGCGAAAACTACGCGCGTAATCCAGGTGGATGTATACGTCGTCGAGCGGGAACGGGGCGTGGGGCCGCGTGCGCGCCCAGGCCGGCCACAAGAACCACGCTGCCACCGCGAGCGTGATTGCGACCCGGCTCGCTGCGGCTGCGGTTGTCTTTTGCCGGAGGCTGCGCATAGCGTGCGGGTCGATGTCCCAAGAAGATCACGAAGCAGCCGACCGCGCGATGTGGGAAGCCGTCGAAGAATCCGTCGAGCTGCTCCACGAAGAGAAGTTTCACGAAGCCCTGGCCGCCTTGCACGAGGTGCTGAAGAGCGAGCCGAAGAACCACTACGCCTACCACTTCTTGGGAGTTGGCCTGTATGAAGTGAAAGAGGTCGAAGGCGCCCGGGACGCGTTCCGCGCCTGCGTGAAGCTCGCTCCGCGGTACATCGGCGCCAGCGTGGCGCTGGCCAACGCCTTGCGGGAGACGGGCGATCCACGTGGCGCCGTGCAGGAGGGGCTGCGCGCACTCGAGCTGAACGGCGGCGACGGTGACGCGTTGCATGCGGTCGGCATGGCGTACGCCGCGCTCGGCGATCGCGCGTCGGCCAAGCGCTACTTGAACGCGTTCATGGGCAAGAAGCCCGAATTCGAGGTTGGCGTCGAGGTGCAGGCAATCCTCGACGCGTTCGAGCAAGAAGGGGCGGCGAACCGCACCAGTTAGAAGCCGCGGGGGCTGGAACTGGCTTCGACTTTGACGAAGCGCAGCGTCATGCGATCGCTCTCGCCGATCGCCAGCATGGCCGCCTTGTCCTTGTCGCCGCGCTCGAGAGACGGCGGCAACGCCCAGACGCCTTCGGGGTAGTCCTTGGTGTCCTTCGGGTTGGCGTTGATCTCGGACTTGGCGGCGAGCTTGAAGCCTTTGGCCTCGATGCTGTCGATCACCCACTTTTCGGGGAGATAGCCCTTCTTCGAGCTCTCCCTGGCGTCGGCGCCTTCCTTGGCGCGGTGCTGCTCGATGCCGAGCACGCCCTTCGGTTTGAGAGCCGCATGGATCTCGGTGAGCCACGCGTCGAGCGTGCCGTTGTTGACCATGCCGTGCAGGCCACGGACCACCAGCGCCGAGTCGAGCTTGCCGTCCATGCCCAGCTTCGGCACCTTGCCGTCGACGAATACGGTCTGCACCTTGCCGTACAGCTCCGGCGACGTGTCGAGCAGCGCCGCCACGCGTTCGGCGTAGTACGTGGACCGCTGATCTTTCGGGCCCTTCGGGTCCCCGTTGTTGACGACGAGCTTGCCCTTCTTCGCCAACGCCGGCGCGAGTAGCTCGGTGTACCAGCCGCTGCCGGGCCCGTACTCGAACACGGTCTGGTTGGTCTTGAAGCCGAAAAAATCCAAGGTCTCGATGGGGTGGCGCTGCGCGTCGCGCTCGGCGCTGCCGGGCTGGCGATGGGCGCTCTTGGCGATCGCGGTGATGGCCGCTTTGCCCGACGGATAGTCCTTCGCGGCCAACGCTTTGGCGTGGGCTCTCAGCTCCGGGGTGAAGCGCGCCAGCTCCTTTTCGTGGTCGGTTTTCATTTTGGTGCGGTCAGCCTCGAGCTGGGCGGCACCTGCGGCCTTCGTCTTGTCGTCGGCGCTGGCCGGTGCACCTGCGTCGGCACTGGGCTCCGTCGGCGTGGTGAACGTGACGGGCGGCTGGGCCGCTGGCTGGATGCCGCCGCAGGCGCCAGTCACCGAGGACAAAACCACGAACGAAAAAAATGAAAAGGGCCGCATCTGCATGCGACCCCCGCTAGCACGCCGCATTGGCGCACCGCCACCCGCCGGCGTTACTCGCCTTTGCCGCAGTTCTCGAAACGAAACTGAGTCGTGGCCTTGCAGGCTTTGTTCGACCGCGCGTTCTCGGCGGCATCGCAGGTGAGAAAGCCCCATACGCGACCGGCGGCCACGCCGCGAAACGACTTGATCGGGCTGCCGTTGGCGTCGGTGGTCACTTCGCCCGGGGCAAAGTAGCTGACCTTGCAGCCGGTGGCGGTGAAGTTGCCGTACTCGGGGCGCTGGAAGACGGCAGTGATGTTGTTCTGCTCGCCGTCGGCGGTGAAGGTGCCGGTGATGGCCACGCTGCCGCCCTCGTTGCCCTCGAGCTCGGCCAGCACGTTCACGTCGAACGCGGCGCCCACTGGGGCCACCGAGCACTCGAGCGATACGGTGAGATCTGCCTGCGCTTCGCCGTCGATGACGACCGACGTTTCTTCTTTGGTGGGCCCACGGAACTCACCGATCTTCAGCCAGGAGCCGGGACCACCCACCGTCGGGCAGGTGTCGTAGCCATCGCTTTGCCTGGACTGCGCGGTGAGCGAGGTTTCGATGGCAACCTGGGGCGGCGCGGGCGTGGACTCGCAGCCGAATTGAGCCAGGAGTCCAAGCGAGAGCACAAGAGAAGCGGCGAAAGTTTGACGCACCATGGCTCCAGTATACCCGCCTCTGTCGGACACGCGTCAACTTAGCGAGGCGCGTGCCGGCAGAGCCAAGTCGCGGCGCCTCAGGCTTGGCGCCTCACGCTTTTTTGGCCGCCGCGAAGCCCCGTTCCAGGTCGTCGCGCAGGTCGTCTGCGTCCTCGATGCCGATCGACAGGCGAATCAGACCATCACCGATGCCGAGCGCCAGCCGGGCTTCGGCCGGTACGCTGGCGTGGGTCATGATGGCCGGATGCTCGGCGAGCGACTCGACTCCGCCCAGGCTCTCGGCGCACGCGAACACCTTGGTGTTCTTCAAGAACGCGGTGGCGGCCGGCAGCCCGCCGCGGAGATCGAAGCTGAGCATGCCGCCGGGGCCCTTCATCTGGCGCGACGCCACGTCGAAGCCGGGGTGCGTCTCGAGGCCGGGGTAGTGCACGCGCTCGACCTGGGCATGCGACACCAGGAAGTTGGCAATGCCCTTGGCGGTAGCGACGTGACGCTCCATACGCACGGCCAGGGTCTTGAGCCCGCGAAGCACGAGGTAGCAGTCGAAGGGGCTGGGCACCCCGCCGACGGCTTTTTGCACGAAGTGCAACCGCTCGGCGAGCTCCGGGCTGCGGGTTGCAGCGATGCCCGACACCACGTCGGAGTGACCGTTCAGGTACTTGGTTGCAGAATGCACGACCAAGTCGGCGCCGAGCGCAAGCGGCCGCTGCAGGGCCGGCGTCGCGAACGTGTTGTCGACGACAAAGGTGAGGCCAACAGACTTCGCCACCTCGGCGAGCTTGGCGATGTCGAAGATCTTGAGCATTGGGTTGGATGGGGTTTCCGCCCACAGCATCTTGGTGTTGGGGCGAATGGCCGCCTTCACCTTGGCGGGATCGGCGAGGTCGAGGAAGGTGGCTTCGAGGCCGAACTGCTTCATCACCTTGTCGAAAATGCGGAACGTGCCGCCGTATACGTCGTCGCCGACGAGCACGTGATCGCCCGCCTTGAGCAGCATCAAGATCGACGTGGTGGCCGCGCAGCCGCTGCCGAACGCAATGCCGCTGGTGCCGCCTTCCAGCGAAGCCAAGCACGCCTCGAGGGCGTCGCGGGTGGGGTTGCCGGCACGGCCGTAGTCGTAGCCGCGGTGCTCACCCGGCCCATCTTGAGCGAACGTGGTGGACATCACGATAGGCGCCATCACGGCGCCGGTGACGGAATCGTGGTGCTGACCGCCGTGAATGCACAGCGTGTCGAAACGGTAGTTCGAGTCGGGAGCGCCCATACCGCGTGGCTTACTCTGGAGCGTCGCCGAGCGCGAGACGCAACGCATCTTCGAGCGCGCGGTCGCCGAGCGGCGGTACGGTGGGCGGCGCAGATCCCGCGGCCACGAGGAGCAGCGGGCCGCGTTCGGTGCGCGGCGGGGTGGCGGCGAGCGCGAACAGCATGCAGGCGGCGAGCCCGAAGCGATCGTCGGCGGGGCTGGGCGGCGTGCCTTGGACCACGCGCGGCGAGGCGTATTGCAACGTGCCACGGAACGCGCCGTCGTCGGGCCGCGGCACGCCGCGCAGACTACCGAGCTCGAAGTCGACGAGACGGACCTCGCCCGAGGGCAAGACGAACAGGTTGCCGGGCGAGACATCGCCGTGCACGAGGGCGAGCGCGCCGTTCGGGTCGGCGGCTTCGTGCAGAGTACGCAAGCAGGCGAGGCCGGAGTCGAACAGCGAGCGCACGCCGCCGAGAGGAATCCGCCCTTTGCGCGCGATCAGCGTGTCGAGGTCACAGCCTTCGAGAAATCCTTCGACCAGCCACGGCCCCGCGTCGTCCTCGCCGTGCGCGACGTAGGGTGCGCCGACACCGGAAGGCAGTAGCTGCAGCGCGGCCGCTTCGGTGGCCAGCTGGGCACGCGCGATTGGTTCGGTCCGCATCCGCGGCGTGAGCCGCTTCAGAAACCGACCCGCGCCCTGCGCGTCGGCAACACGAGCCCAGCGCGGACCGAAACGTTCGAGAAGAGTGTACCCTGCAGGGGCAGGAAACAGGGCATGAGCCAACGGGGCCTCTTCTTTCTAGGCGTACCTACGCGCGTCTCGCGTCTCGCTACCCACTCCCGAGCGTGGCCTTGTAAGGCGGGGCATGCGGCAAACCAAAACGGGGTGACCGACGGGGCTTGAACCCGCAACAACTGGTACCACAAACCAGTGCTCTACCGATTGAACTACGGCCACCATGAATGCGCGAAGGTTGCGGTTGCCCGTGCCTCCTCGCCTCCAGCATATGCATAGCGTTTGCCGCGGGCCGCGCCAAGCGAAAAGCCGAGGAGCGGAACGGCGATTGCCACCGTGGCTTCTTCCCGCGAACCGCGGGGTCGGCTATGGGCAAAGCGGCGCGTCACGCTCTTTCTTTCGGGCGCGCTCGATGCCTCGTGCATCGCAATCCAGTGGAGGCCCACGGTGCTGCAGTTTCCCCTTCGTGAAGCGTTGACGTTCGACGACGTGCTGCTCCAACCGGCCTTTGCCGACTTTCTTCCGCACGAGGCCTCGCTCGACACCACCCTCCAATCGCAGCCGCCACGCGGCTCCTCGGCATACCGGGACGCCGGTAAGCGGCCGGACCGACCCTCGATCACGCTGCATTTGCCGCTGATCTCCAGCGCCATGGACACCGTCACCGAGGCGCCGATGGCAATCGCCATGGCCAGCGTTGGCGGCTTGGGCGTCGTGCACAAGAACCTGCCTCCGGCAGTGCAAGCCGGCGAGATCGCGCACGTCAAAGCGGTCCACGTCGACAAAGCGCAGTTCCCTCGGGCCAGCACCGATCACGCCGGGCGGCTTGTCGTGGCGGCTGCGGTCGGCATCGGCGAAGACCTCGACGAGCGGGCGCGTCTGTTGGTCGAGGCCGGGGTCGACGCCATCGTGGTCGACACGGCGCACGGCCACTCCAAAGGCGTGGCCGACGCCGTGCGCAAGCTCCGGCAGGCCTACCCCACGCTGCTGCTGGTCGCCGGCAACGTCGCCACGGCAGCGGGCTGCGAGGCGCTGGCAGAGGCCGGCGCAGATGCCGTGAAAGTCGGCGTCGGGCCCGGCTCGATCTGCACCACCCGCATCGTCGCGGGCGTCGGCGTGCCGCAGCTCACCGCCGTGGCCGACTGCGCCGCCGCGGCCGAGGCCACCGGCGTCACGTTGATTGCCGACGGCGGCATTCGCCACTCCGGCGACGTCGTGAAGGCCATCGCCGCGGGCGCGCACGCGGTGATGATCGGCGGCCTGCTGGCTGGCACCGAAGAAGCCCCGGGCGATCGCTTCGAAGACGGCGGCATGCTCTACAAGGCCTACCGCGGCATGGGCTCGCTGGGCGCGATGGGGCAGGGCAGCCGCGACCGCTACGGCCAGGCCGGGGTCAAGGACATGAAAAAGCTCGTGCCCGAAGGGGTGGAAGCCCGTGTGCCCTACAAGGGTCCGGTGGCCACCTTGCTCCATCAGCTCGAGGGCGGCCTGCGCGCCGGTATGGGCTACACGGGCTGCCGCAGCATCCGGGCGCTGCAGCGTCACACCACCTTCGTCCGGCAGTCCCCGCAGGGCCTGCGCGAGAGCCACGTGCACGACGTCGTCGTCACCAAGAGCGCGCCGAACTACTGAGCATTCGCTTCGGCGATGCGACGGCTGGCGAAGCCAGCTCAAGGACCCAGATCATGCAAAGACCTTTCGTTCTCGTCGTCGACTTCGGCTCGCAGACCACCCAGCTCGTCGCGCGGCGCGTGCGCGAGGCACACGTCTACTGCGAGATCCAGCCCTGCACGCTGCCCATCGCCGAGCTGCGCGCGCTCGCCCCGGACGCGATCATCCTGTCCGGCGGTCCCGCCAGCGTCTTCGACGAGGGCAGTCCCCACGTCGACCGCTCCGTCTTCGAGCTCGGCGTGCCGGTGCTGGGCATCTGCTACGGCATGCAGCTCATGGCGCATCTGCTCGGTGGCAAGGTCGCCAAGAGCGCCGAGCGAGAGTTTGGTCCTGCCACCGTCACGGTCGCGGAAAACGAGGGTATTCTGCACGGATTCGAGGTGGGCTCGGCCGACACCATGTGGATGAGCCACGGCGATCGTGTCGAGTCGCTGCCGCCAGGCTTCCGCGCCCTCGCCGCGACACCCAGCACGCCGTGCGCCGTCGCCGGCGATCCCGACCGCAAGTTCTACGGGGTGCAGTTTCACCCCGAGGTGGTGCACAGCGCCCGCGGCGCCGAGATCCTGCGTGGCTTCTTGTTCAACGTGGCGGGCCTGGCGCCCACGTTCACGGCGGGCTCGTTTGCCGAGGATGCCGTCGCCCGCATCAAAGCCAAGATCGGCACGGGCCGTGCCATTTGCGGCCTGTCCGGTGGCGTCGACTCGTCGGTGGCCGCCACCTTGGTGGCGCGCGCCATCGGCGATCGCCTCACCTGCGTTTTGGTCGACAACGGCCTTTTGCGCGAGGGCGAGGCCGCCGAAGTGGTGAACACCTTCCGCGACCAGATGCACCTCGACGTCGTCTCCGTCGACGCGCGCGACATGTTCGTCTCTGCGCTGGCTGGCGTCACCGATCCGGAAACCAAGCGCAAGACCATTGGCCGCCTTTTCATCGACGTGTTCGACAGCGAGGCCAAACGCATTGCCGAGGACGGCCGCGGCGCGTTCGACTGGCTGGTGCAAGGCACGGTGTATCCGGACGTGATCGAGAGCGTCTCGTTCAAGGGCCCGTCGGCGGTCATCAAGAGTCATCACAACGTCGGCGGGCTGCCCGACCGCATGCGGCTCGGTCTGGTCGAGCCGTTGCGCGAGCTCTTCAAAGACGAGGTGCGCGAGGTCGGCCTGTCGCTCGGCATCCCGCGCGACATTCTCTGGCGCCAGCCGTTTCCCGGACCAGGCATGGCAATTCGTTGCCTGGGCGAGGTCACCGAGGTGCGGCTCAAAGCGCTGCGCGCGGCCGAGCGCATCATCGATCAAGAAGTGCGCAAGGCCGGCCTCTACGAAAAGCTGTGGCAAGCGTTCGGCGTGCTACTGCCGGTAAAAAGCGTCGGCGTCATGGGTGACTCACGCACGTACGAAGAAGCGCTGGTCCTGCGCGCCGTCGAGTCGGTCGACGGCATGACCGCCGACTACGCCAAGCTCCCGTACGAGCTCCTTTCGGCGATCTCGTCGCGCGTGATCAACGAAGTGCCCGGCATCAACCGGGTCACGTACGACATTTCGCCGAAGCCGCCTGCCACCATCGAGTGGGAGTGAGCCAGGGTCAGCCCAGCTGCCACGACCGGCGTGCTGCCGCCTCGGCCACGGCGAGATCGCGGCTGTCGGCGGTGGGGTGAGGCAGCCGCGTGTCGACTTCTGCGGCGGCGATGCCGAGCATTCCTTCCAACGCCGCGCGCATGCCGGTCTCGAGCGAGGGCAAGTCGTACCCACCTTCGAGCAGCATGGCGATGCGCCCGTTCGCGCTCGCGTCCGCGACGCCTGCCAGCTGCTTCATCATCGAGCGGTAAGCCTCGTCGCTGAGGCGCATCTCGGCGAGGGGATCGCGCAGGGCTGCATCGAAGCCAGCACTCACGATCACGAAGTCGGGCTTGTACTCGGCAAGCACCGGAATGACGACGCGGGAAAAAGCGGCGTCGTACACGGAATCCTCGCCGCCGCCGGAGAGCGGCACGTTCACCGTGTAGCCGGTGCCGTCGCCTTCGCCGCGTTCGTCGGCGGCGCCGGTTCCAGGGTAGAACGGGTGCTGGTGGGTCGACACGTAGAGCACGTCCGGTCGACCGTAGAAGATCTCCTGCGTGCCGTTGCCGTGATGCACGTCGAAGTCGACGATGGCGACGCGCTCGCACCCCGCGCGGCGCGCTTGCTCGGCCATGAGCGCGGCGTTGTTGAAGAGGCAAAAGCCCATGGCCTGGTCGCGGCGAGCATGGTGGCCCGGTGGCCGAACCAGCACGGCCGCCCGTCGTCCGTCGCCGCGGAGGATGGCGTCGACTGCCTCGAGCCCTGCGCCCGCGGCGTGTTGCGCGGTGAGCAGGCTGCCCGGCACCATGTACGTGTCTGGATCCAGGAACACGGCGGCGCCTTCTTGGTTTGCGTCTCCAAACATGCGGTCCACGAAGGCCTCGCCGTGCACCATGCAAAGTTCTTCGGCCGTTGCGCGGCGGTCCGTGAGCGGGATCTTGGTGCAGCTCACGGCGTCGAGGCCGCGCTTTGCCGCAGCGAGACGTTCGGGGCGCTCCGGATGGTACCCGGGCGCCCGGTGGACGGCGGACCGCGGATCATGGGAAAATAACAGGCGGCGCGTCATCGGAAGAGAGAGTGCTCGAGCGCGTACCATTCTTGCCCCGCGGAAGTGCGTAATGATAGCGTAAATCCGCCCCAGGCCGATGCGCTCTCGCGCGTCGCGACGGGACCAGTTGGGGAGCGATGCGAAGTAAGCTGATTGTCGTCTATGCGAGCCTAGTCCTGCTGATGGGCATTCTGTCGTTTGGCTTCGTGCGCCAGGCCATCCAGAGCGCCAGCCGCAACCCGAAGGTGTTGGCGGAACGCGCCCGACACGAGGTCGCCTACGTCAGTGCTCGTCTCGAGCTGACGGCGCTCACGCAAGAGCGCTGGCTTGCCTCGGCCCCCGCGGTCAGTGGCGCGATCGAGGTGATGGGGCGCGGTACGCCGGAAGCGCGCGGCGAGGCCGCCACCGCTTTTTGCGACGGACTCGTCTCCACCGCGGCGGCTGCGCTCGGAGCGCGTCCTGCGCTCCTGATGCTGATCGATCCCAGCGGCAAAATCGTCGGCCGAAACGGCTCCTCACTGTCGCGTGGCGACGACGTGGCGGCCGCCCATCCCGCGCTCAAGACCGCACTCGCCGGCGGCTCCGGCTCCGACGTCTGGTACCAGCCGGAGCGCGGTGAGCAGTTCCTCGTTTCCTATGCGCCTGCGTTCGACAAAAACCACGCGGTACTTGGCGCCTTGGTGCTGGGCGTCACTCTGGCCGATCTGCTCGGCAGCGCTTCCGCCGGCAGCGACGCGCGCGCCATCGGCCTCGCGTTCCAGTCCGGCCAGAAGGTCGCTGCGGGCGGCAGCGCCAGTCCAGTCGAAATCGCCGCCCTCCGCGGGGAGGCCGACGAAGCGGTGCGGGCCAATCTCGCGAAGGCTGCCAGCGCCACGCTCGCCCAGCGCGCGCCCGTGCTCACGTCCTCTGCGGACATGCAGATCGCCGCGGCGGGCGTGGGTCGTATCGGCGACGGCAAGAGCGTCGCCGTGGTGGTGGCAGCGCCAGAGCAACTGGTGGCCAGCCTGAACTCGTTGCCGTGGTCGCTGGTCGGCCTGTTCGCGCTGCTCCTCGTCATGACCATCGCGGCGGGTTTGCTGCTCGGTGGGTACATCCAGAAGCCCATCGAAGAAATCGAAGAGGGGTTGCTCTCGATTCTCAACGGCCAGACCGACAAGCGCTTTCAACTCGAGCACGCAGAGCTCGGCGGTCTGTCGTTCCGCATCGATCAGCTGCTCAACCAGTTGATGGGGGTCGAAGAAGACACCAGCGACGCGCACGGCGTGGTGTCGAACAGCTCGCACAGGCCGCCGGTCGCCTTCGACGACGTGGGCGACGCGGTGGCGGACGCACACGGTGGAGCCGACGCTGAAGCCTCGCTGGCACGGCGCCTCGCGGCAGAGGCTACCGATGCATACTACACGCGTGTCTACCGCGAGTACGTGGACGCGAAGACGGCCATCGGCGAAGACGCCAGCCACATCTCGCTCGACACGTTCCGGCAGCGCATCCAGGGCATGGAAGCCGACGCCGAAGCCAAGCACGGCCGTCCGGTTCGGTACCAGGTGAAGCGCAACGGCAACGAGATCGTACTCTTGGCCATCCCCATCGGCTAACGTGCGACCGCGCGATGCCCACGGCACCGCACGGAAGGAGTAGAGAGCTTTGGGCCTGTTTGATCTGTTCAAGGGGAAAAAGGGCGCGGCCGACGCCTCGCAAGCGGCGCGCGATGCGAGCAAGTGGGAGAACAAGGCCACCGACAGGCGTGAGCAGCCTGGCATCCGCGGCGAGGCAATCGAGCATCTCGCCAAGATGGGCACCCCCGAGGCCGCCGCGATCCTGCTGCGTCGCTTCACGTTCACCATCGATCCCTCGATCATCGATCAAGACGAGAAAGACGTGGCGATCGATGGCATCGTGGCTGCCGGGCCGGCAGCGGTGCCGGTAATCCGTGCCTTTTGCGAAAAGGCCGAGAGCGTCACGCTGCCGCTGCGGGCGCTGCGCGAGGTGCTCCCTCCGGAAGGCTACGTGGGCGAGGTTCTGCTGATGCTCGGCAAGTGGGACACCGAGTACGCCAAGTTCGTCGACCCGAAGCTGCAGTTGCTGAACGCCTTGGACGACGCGAAAGACCCCCGCGTCGCGCCCGTGGTGCTCGAGTTTCTGGAAGACGTAAACGAAACGGCGCGGTTCCATGCGGCGTCGGCAATCGTGGCGCAGGCCGACGAGAGCACCATCGATCCATTGCTCACGGCGTTCGAGCTCGAGGAGAGCGCGCGCGTGCAGAAGCGCATCGCGGAGGGGTTCGTGAAGCTCGGCTGGACGGTTCCGAGCGAGCGCATTGCCAAGCTGCGCAAGTCGATGCCCCACGAATGGACCCTGCAGGCCGATGGCACCTTCGTAAACCAAGACTGATCACGCTTCGAGAGGCGCCCCGCAGTTCCCCCCTGGGCGCCTTTTCCCTCACCAGACGCGGCAAGCCAAAAGGCGCCCAGGATACTCCGGGCGCCTTTGTCTTTTCGCGACCAGCTCACTTTGCCCCCCGCGAGCCAGCAGCGCCCGTCACGAGAATTGCGCTCGTAACGAACAACTTCCCTGGGGGCTGCGCCAGGAGGTGGCGCGCAGTCTCGAGGTGGCGAGCAGCCTTCACCGCGGGGATGCAAGGGGGGCGAGCCGCCCCTTGTTCTAGCTAGTCGCTCAGCTTGGGCTTCGTCGGGAACGAGAAGCCGATGTGGACCGACACCATTTGGTTGAACTTGAAGGTGCGGTCGTCGCTGTTGACCTCGTTGTTCGGAAACTTTCCGTCCGGCGGACCGCCCTTCGAATCGAAGCCTGCTCGGTTCCACGAAAAGGGGAGAGCGCGGTACTCGAAGCCGAAGGAAACGAAGTTCGACGGATAGAAGTTGAGGCCGAGACCGAAAGTCGGCGCGAGGGCCATACGGCTCTGCGTCTTGAACGTGTCCTGATTGGTGCAGGCAGTCTCGGTGCCGCCGCAGTCGCCGCGCTCTTGCAAGCCAACGAAAGCAAGACCGGCGTGGAGATACGCGTCGGTGTCGATGAAGAGCTTCTGGAAAAGAGCCAGCTTACCGCGGAACGGAACGAGCTGCAGTTGCGGCGCCGCCACCCACTGCATCTTGGCGGTTTGGTCCTTGAAGCCGTTGCCGGCACGACCCACGTTGACCGCCGTACGCGAGTTCACGCCGCGCGCCTTGTCGGTCTCGGTGATCTGGTCGGTGAGGTTGGTGGTCATGCTGACCAAGCCGTATGCACCCCAGACGCCAACACCGAGCCAGTCGGTGATGTTGTACTGCAGCTTGCCACCCACGAGGATGGTGCGACGGTACTCGTCGAGCAGAGTGAACGACGCCGTGGGAGCGACCTCGAAACGGCCCTTGCGGTACTGACGCAACTTCTTGTGGGAAGGGGCGCCGGCCAGCGGACCGGTGAGCTGAATTTCTTGTGCCCCTGCTTCGCATGGAAGCAACGCCAGCGCCGTAGCGGCGAGGGCGGTGGAGGCGAGCATTTTCAATCGTTGGGAAATCATGCTTCTCGCCCTCATTTCGGCAACTTGTACTGCCAGGAGAATGGGAAGAACACGCTCAGACCGAGCTGCGCTTGCACGTGGTTCGTGAAGCTACTCCGGTCGAGCCAGGTCTCCGCATTGCTCGGGTCCACGGTGTCGACCGTGAGCGACTCCAGCTTCTCGATGTAGGCGTAGTCGCGTAGCTCGAGATTTGCCGCGAGCCAGCGGGTGAAGAAGATTCGCATACCGAGACCGGCGTTGAATGCGATCTTCGGCGAATAGTCGAACTTGCGGTTGTCCGGGTCGATGACGGGGATGGGCCGCGTGGAGATCGCGCCCACGCCGGCGACCGCGTAGATGTCGTAGTGGAAGATGAACTTCGAGAACGTGCTGAACTTGCCGTAGATCGGTACATACGTGAAGTTCACGTTCGCGTTCCACGAGTACTCGTTGATCGGATTGCTGACGCGCGCTGCTCGACGGTTCTGGAAGTTGAAGTCCGAGTCGGCGTTGAGGCCGCTGTACAAGTTGCCGTTGACGCCGACCGCGAGCACGTTCGTGATGTAATAGTTCAGCGCCAGGCCCGGCCCAGGATGGCTCACGAACTGGTCGTTCAGAGTGAAGCCCCAGTAGGGATTCACCTCGAGGCGACGGCGGCGCAGCACGTAGGCCTGCTGCACTGCGTAGACTTCGGCCGTAAGCGGGCGGTCGGCTGCAGCCTTCACGTCGGTCGCCTTCGGGCACGCCGAAGGGTCAATCTCGCAAATGCCACCGCCGCCCGCCGCGGGGTCGGCTTCCGGCACAGCCGGCTTGGCGTCGCCATCCAGCTCGACGGGTTGACCGTCTGCGCCCGCCGATCCTGCAGCGCTCGCTTTGTCGTCGAGCTCGACGGTACCGCTCGCTGCAGCGGTAGTACCGCCCTTGGCGGCGCCGCCCTTCTTTTGCGCTTTCTGGGCCAGTGCTGCCGAAGGAACGCCGAGCGCACCCACGGTCAGTGTAGCCGCAGCTACCGATAGCCACCATCGAGCTTGCTTCATCTTTACCCCTTCCAGTCGCTTCCGCTCGGCACGTTTCAACTGGGCTTCTCCTACGGGTACGCGGGCTTGTCGATCACTCATGGGTGGTCCCCGCGCGCTGCCGATGCGCGAATACCAATTCGCGAGTCGAAGTGTGCTGTCAGGTTCAAGGGTGCGCTCGATACCATGAAGAAGGCCATTCTCGAATGCGTTTTCGCGTTCCGTTCGGCGGGTAAAATCCCGCTCCCCATTGCTCGCAAGCTATCGTAACAATTGGGGAAATCGAAGTTCCCGCAGAAGCGGCGCGGACTATACCACGCACGATTTCGTGGCTGCAATCGAAAGTTGGAACAAGGCGCCCTACGGCGACGGTTTAACGCGCTCCCGGCGCGGCGTAGCGCGTAGGGTCGAGTCCAGCCGATGTCGGCACGTGCGATCGTCGACCGAAGTTTCGTCAGGCGTCTGCCGTCGGGTTCGAGAACAGCGCCTCGACGAAGGCCTCGGCATGGAACTCGCGCAGGTCTTCGGCGCGCTCGCCGAGACCGATGTAGCGGACGGGCACCTTCAGCTGGTCGGCGATGCCCAGCACGATGCCACCCTTGGCAGTGCCATCCAGCTTGGTGAGCACGATGCCGGTGAGGTCGAGCGCCTCTTTGAAGAGCTTGGCTTGCGACAGGGCGTTTTGCCCGGTGGTGGCGTCGAGGACAAGCAGCGTCTCGTGCGGAGCCCCGGAATCGGCCTTGTCGATGGTCTTGCGGATCTTGCGGATTTCGTCCATCAGCGGGGTCTTGTTTTGCAGGCGGCCAGCGGTGTCGACCAAGAGCAGCTCGGCGCCGTCGGCCTTGGCGCGCTGGGTCGCCTCGAACGCTACGGCACCAGGGTCAGCCCCTTCTTTGCCTTTGACCACTTCGGCGCCGACGCGCTTTCCCCACACCTCGAGCTGCGCCACGGCGGCGGCGCGAAACGTGTCTCCGGCGGCCAATAGCACCTTCTTGCCGTCGTTCGAGAAACGCGTGGCGAGCTTGCCGATGGTGGTGGTTTTGCCAGCGCCGTTGACGCCGACGAGCAGCACCACGGTGGGCTTGTGCGTGAGCTTGACCGGGCCGCCTGGCAGCGACAGAATCTGCGTGGCTTCTGCACGCAACGCCTTCCAAACCGCATCCGCGTCGCCGAGCTCGTTGCGCTCGAGGCGCAGCTTCAAGCGGTCGACCAGTACCTGCGTGGTTTCCGGCCCGACGTCGCTAGAGAGCAGAACTTCTTCGAGCTCGCCGAGGATCGACGCGTCGATCTCTTTCTTGCCGGTCAGCAGATCGGAGAGGCGGCCGACGAAGCCTTTGCGCGCGGCGCCGAGCCCCTTGCGGAGGCTGGCCATCTCCTTCTGCGAAACGGGCGGCTGGCCGTCTCGTTGCGATGCTCCGGGAATCGACGGCGGTTTCGCCGTGCGATCGATCTCGTGCGCGCCGGAGCTCGGCGCCTTTGGCGGAAGTGCCGGCCGCTTCTCGCCGGGCGCCGCATCGACGACGTTGGTTTCGACCTTGATGGCGGCTACCGGATCCTTGAGCGTGGCGGCGGTTCGGTCGACGGGCTTGCTCGGAGGATGCTCGGCCACCGGCGGCAGCGCCTTCGGACGCGCAAGCCAGTAGAGCGCAGCCGAGGCAAGAACGATGAGCAGGACGATGCCGACGGCAATCATTGAGAGGTCTCCCGAGGTGAGAGGGCAGCTTATAGGAATGGGAGACCTGGCCCGTCAACGCTCAGTTGGCACGTGCGCACTCGCTTCGCGAGCCGCGTCGACTGGCGTCGGCCCGAAGACCACGCCGTCGACCCGCGCAGCCCATACGGCGTGCTCGTCGTCGCGAGCCGCGGCTTCCAGCGGTGTGGGCTTGCGGCGCAGCGCTCCCGCCCACGGCTGGCTCTGCGCCCAGCGCGCGAAGTCGTGCAGCACGCCGCGCCGTCTCGAGATGGCGGTGATGGTCACCGCTCCGAACGCCGGCGCTTCGGCGTCGAGAGTGCGGTGATACGGCGCTTCGATCACCAGGCGGTCGCCCGGCTGGCGCATGGGCGCGTCCAGCGCGAACGCGCCGTCGCTGCCGGTGACGGTTTCGGTGAGCACGTTGCGCCCGGCGAATCCGGGTCGGATCAACCTGACCCGGCCGCCAGCAACCGGGGTGCGATCGTGTGCATCCTTCACGCTTCCGTTCCAGCGCGGGCTGGCGGTTTCTTCCGTGACACGCATCTCGGCCCGCGGCAGTGGCGCGGCGGCGGCGTTGCGAGCCGCGACGTGCTTTGGCTCGCTGACCCTGCGGCGCTGCGGCGCACGTCCGATGGCGAGCCAGGCCACGAGCGCGAGGAAGCCCGCCAGCAGCCAAAGACTGCGGAGCGAGCGCGGCGTCGCCACTTCGACCGGGATGCGCAGCGGCTCGCTGGGCAGCAAGAACGGCACCAGCGCCGTGGCCTGGAACTCGAGCGTGCCGCTCTGGTTGCCGCTGGCCAGGAGCACCGGCACGAGCACACGGCCTTGGGCATCGGCCTCCGCCGTGCCCACCCGGAGGCCGCCCGCGAACGTTGCCTGCACCAGCGCCAGCGGGGCGAACAGCGTGCGGGCGGGGTCGGCGCCCGGCGGCAACGCGACGCGCACCCGAAACGCGTACGGCAGCACGACGCCGGCGTTGACGTCGGCCGGAGCGCTCTCCAGAACGAGCGCCAGGTGCGCCCGCTTTTCGAGTGGAAACACCAGCGCGGCGGGCCCCAGGGCGACGGAGCCAGCGCTCTGCAGGCGATGCCGAACCAGGCCTGGATCGCCAAGGGCGCTGGTGGGCAGCTCGAAACGGACGTGCCCTTCGGCCTCGCTCGTGGCGGTGGCGAGCGTGGCCCCGGTTTCGTCCAGCCACTGGACCGCGAGCCCGGGCGCATGGACCAGGCGACCGAGATCTTCGTAGCCGATGCGTGCTGCCAGCACGTACGTGGGCTTGCCGAGATCCGGTTTGGTGTCGCCGCCTTCGAGCCACAACGACAGAGGCGGCTTGCCGAAGTCGAGATCCTGGTCGAGTGCGATGGCGTCGTACCCGCCGGGCTCCCACTGCGCCTCGGCGTGAACGCGGTACTTGGCGATGGCCAGGGGCAGGCGCAGACAGAACCGGCCGTCGTTGTCGGACTCGAGGGCAAGCGCGGCGTTCGGGCCGATGGGCAGGCGAGTGGGCGCATCGGCGCAAGACACGGCGCGCCCGAGATCCGGCGCGAGTCCGCTGTCGACCGCCTGCAGCGAAAGGACGACGCGCGCCCTGGCGAGCGGGTGATCCGCGTCGTCGAGGGCTTGTCCCTCGAGCCGGAGCCACGGCGCTTCGGGCCTGGCTTCCGTCCCTGGCCGCGCGTCGCGCTGCCAGCGCACCACCACGTGGGTCTCGCCGCGGACGTGAACGATGCTTCCGGCCGGCTTGCTCGTGTCGGTTCGGCCCGGGCGGGGCAGGGCGATGATCGCGCCTGCGACCGCGACGCACAACCGCACCCGCCTGTGCGACATGCTCCGCCAGATTGCGAGGGTCCCGTGCTGCGCCTCGCAATTCCGAACGGAGTCGCTCGTCCAAGAACGTAGCCATCGTGCAATCTTCGACTTCATCGCATTCGCGCCCGCATCGCCATGGTAGCCTGGCCTCCGTGCGCGGGGTTGCTCTCTCCATGGCCGTGGTGCTTTTCACGTTCCTCACGCCGCGGCCGGCCGCTGCGCAGGCGGAACGAATCCCATTCCTTTCCGAGAAGCTGCGCGATCCAGACTTTCGCGTACGCACCAACGCCGCCCTGGCCCTCGGCGCGGTCGACTCGGAGAACGCCGTGGCTCCGCTCTGCGGCGCTTTGGGCGACAGCGTCGACGTCGTGCGCCAGGCTTCGGCCGCCGGTCTGCAGCGCCTCAATCGCAAGACTGCCTTGCCGTGCCTCACGGAACGTTCGCGCGTCGAATCGAAGGACGCGGTGAAGGGCCAGATTGCCAAGGCGCTCGCGGCCATCGGCGCCGCCGGCGGCGAAGCCCCACCGCCCAGCGGCGGCCCGTCCACGACGCCGAAAGACAACGCCAACGCCAAGTACTACGTGCAGATTGCACAGGTTGCCAATGGCACCGATCGCAACGCCAAGGACATCGATGCCGTGGTCCGCGGTGCGATCATGTCCAAGCTCGATTCGCTCGGCGTCTACCAGATTGCACCGCCCGCGGAGAGCATCGCGAGCGCCAAGAGCGCGATGCAAAAGCGCAAGTTGAAGAGTGGCTTCTACCTTACCATCAACGTGCAACCCATGCAGTATGCAAGCGGTGTCAGCGCGGTGGTGAGCGTGGCGATCTCCAGCTATCCGGGCAAGAGCCTGAAGGCCACGCTGTCCGGCAACTCGAGCGGCGGCGGCAAGAAGGGCGACACGTCTTCCGAGGATCAGGTCATCGACCGCGCCACGCAGAGCGCCATCGGCACCTTCGCGCAGAACGTGGACGCACTGCTGTGAGCACGCCGATGCGCTCGTTAGTTGTCCCTGGTCCCCGTTTCCCTGCGAGCATGGCTTTGCCATGACCCTCGTGTCGTCTTTTTCTGGAGTACCCCGATGAGCGCAGTGACGAGCCAGCGCCCGCGCTACAAACGTAGCTTCAAAAACTACCTGATCGATTCGCGTTTCCAGCTCAAATACACCAGCTACATCCTGCTGGTGACGGTGTTGCTCAGCGTGGTGCTCGGCGGGTTCTTGTGGCGCGAGAGCCAGCGCGTCGTCGCGCAGGGCGAAAAGGTCGCCGAGGAGAGCCGCAAGGTCTCCGACATGATGAAGATGCAGGTCAAAAATGATCCCATCTACGCGCTGGATCCCGAGCTTGGCCACAGCATCGCCGCGGCCTCCGGCAACGCCGACGCGGAAGTCGGCAAGCAGAAGCAGGCCCTCGTGGCCCAGCAGACCCGCATGCTCGTCTCGCTGGTGGCCGGCCTCAGCCTGTTCGTGGTGTTCATCGGCTTGCTCGGCATCTTCATCACCCACAAGGTTGCGGGGCCCATCTACAAGATGAAAATGCTGCTCCGGCAGGTCGGCAGCGGCAAGCTCAACTTCCACGGCAAGCTCCGCAAGGGCGACGAGCTTCAAGAGTTCTTCGAGACGTTCGCCACCATGACCGAACAGCTGAAGGCGCGTCAGGCTGACGAAGTGCAGCGACTCAGCGACGCGCTCGCCATCGCCGAGAACGGCAGCATGACCGCAGAATGCCTCGCCAAGATTCGCAGCGTGCGAGACGAGATGCGCGCATCGCTCGAGGTCTGAGCGTCAGGCGGTCACGGCTGCTTCGGCATGTCGTACCACCGATCCGTCCGGGCCGAGCAGCACGTCGAGGACGTCGATCCGGCAGCGCTCCAGGCCGCGTAGGCTCTTGGCTGGGCCGCGCAGGAGCGCGCGCGTGGCACGAAGCAGCTTTTTCTGTTTCGCGTAGTCGACGCTGGCGAAGCCGCCGGTGAACGCACCTTCGCCGCGGTGCCGCACCTCGACCACCACGAGCACCGGGCCGAGGCGCGCGACCACGTCGAGCTCGTCGCGGCCAAGCCGCAGGTTTTGCCACAAAACGACGAAACCGCCGGCGAGTAGGTACTCGACAGCGGCTCGTTCGGCGACGCGCCCGCGTTCCAGCGCGGCGTGCTTGGCGGCCAGGCGGCCCGGTTTCGCAGACGCTACTGGACGCACTTCTTCGGGTCGTTCGTGTCGAGCGACGTCGCGCAATTGTTGCCCGGGTTGAACTCGGTATTTTGTTTCACGCAGTAGCTACCGGTCAGCCCTTCGTTGGTGCCGCCGATGGACGACACGAGCGGCAGGCACTGGAAGGCTTCGGGGCATTCGCAGTACACGGCGCCGTCGTCGGTCTTGCCGTCGACGTTGCCGCAGCGGCACGAGCAATACACGGCATCCGCAGCCTTGCGGTCGGCGCACTGCGACGCGACGCAGTTGCTGAGGGGCTCGCCCTTGTTCGGTTTGATGCGGCTCGCGTCGCGCGCTGCTTCGTCTCGTTCGCCTTCCGTGCCGGGCACGAAGCACCCGTCTTTGCCCGGAGTACCTTCCGGCACGGCCCCTGGCGCGGCGCCCTGCGCGTTCTGGCCGTACGGGCAGCTGACGCGGCCGCGGAAGTGGTTCACCAAGCAGAGGCGGGTCTGGCACTGGAAGCTCTTCGACTCGACGTTGACTTCTGCCTCGTCGAAGCCCGAGAAGCCGACATCGTACTCTTGCTCCGGCGTGCAAGGATCGCCGATGCCAGTGCTCTTGCAGCCTTGGTTGGTGAGCAGAATCGCGGTGGTCGCCGTAAAAAGCGCTCCCAAGATGCCACGCGTCATTCGCAAATCTCCGATCGAGTCCAGTGGACCCGGGCCACCGCCCACTCGAGAGAAGGTGTGGCCCAGGCAACCAATCACCGAGTAGGGCGAAAGGCGGCATAAAGTTACCCCTCGCAGCTGCAGACCGTCAAGGCGGAATCGCCCTCTTCTAGCCTCTTCTAGCCTCTTCTAGCCGCTCCCGCTAGCCGCTCCCGCCGCGGCGGGAGCGGGGTACGCGCGCGACGCGTCGGCTGGCCTGCCGAGGCCGCGCGTGACGGAACCCCTTGACATTGACGGCCAGAGCTCTTTACCATCGCGCCGCTCGATAGCGAGCATCTTACCAATTTGTTTCAGGAAATCAGCCAACGGGCAAAGTGGGAAGTTCCCGCTTTGCATGCAGCGGTCGATCTTCGGGACTTTTGACTTCGCTTTGGTCACGGAAACGGCGAGGGGGAATCCGCTCCCAGCCCTTCGGTGTACTGCGTGCCCGCTCTCTCTACGGCTACTTGGAGCTCCTCAACGATGCGAACCAGCTCTTCTCGTTTCGCGCGCGCATTCGCGCTGCCCGCCCTTGGTTTCGGGCTCGCACTCGCCATCAGCGCGGCCAGCGCAGGTCCCGCCTGGGCGCAAAAGAAGCCGAAGAAGGACGCGGCTGCGGCTGCGGGCAAGAAGTCCGAGACCGTCGAGCTCGACGCGGACGCGCCAGCCACGCCAGGCGCTCCGCAAAACCTCGGTCCTCCGCCCACTGCCGGCGCCCAGAGCGACGCCATGAGCGCGGCCAAGCGCAAGTTCAACGCGGGCCAGTGGTCCGACGCGGCCGTCGAGCTGTATGCAGTCTACAAGGGTGACACGAAGGACGACGAGGGCAACAAGCAGCTCGCGCAGTTCGACCTCGCGGTTGCACTCTACAACCTCAAGTTCTACCAGGGCGCCTACGGCATCTTCAGCGAGATCGCGGAGAAGTCCAACCACCTGAAGTTCAACCAGACGCTTCTTTGGCTGGCAAAGCTCGCAACCGAGCTCCCGGAACCCGCCGACATCGTCGAGCGCGTCGGCAAGTACAACGAGCAACAGATCAACGCGTTCCGCAACGACAACCAGATCGAGCTGTTCTGGCAGCTGAATTACTTGCTCGGCCGCTACAAGTACCGCAACCGACAGTACGAAGACGCCATCCGCCTGCTCGGCAACGTGTCGGCCAAATCGAAGTACTTCATCAAGTCGAATTTCTTCATCGGCATCTCGAACGTGCAGCTTCGACGTTCGATACCCGCCGTCACCGCCTTCCGCAACGTCGTGAAGGCGATCGACGAAGGCGTCGAAGGACTCGACGACGACGCACGCATGCGCGACCTCGCGTTCCTCTCGATGGCGCGTACCTACTACTCCGCGTCCGTCGTGCTCGACGCGAACAACTCGCCGGTCATCGACGAGAAGCGCCTCTCGGCTGCCGTCGTCAGCTGGAACAAGATCGACGTCGCCAGCGAATACTGGCTCGACGGCCTTTTCGAGGAATCGTGGGCCTACTTCATGGCCGGCGACTACTCGCGCTCACTGGGCAACATCCACACCATCCAGGCGCCGTACTTCCCGAACTCGTACTACCCCGAGGCCGATGTTCTCAAGGCGCTGATCTACTTCTTCAACTGCCAGTACCCGGACGCCGAGACGGTCGTGGCGCGCTTCCAGCAGAAGTACCAGCCGATTTACGACGACCTGAAGAAGGTCCTGCTCCGCTTCAAGGGCGATGCGCAGGAAGAGGCGTTTTACAAGTTCCTCAAAGACGTTCGCGACGACAAGGCCGACCTTCCTCCGAAGATCAAGACCGTCGTCACCAACGCCCTTTCAGACCGCCAGCTGCTCCGTCACATCGCCTACGTCGAGCTGCTCGACGAAGAGTCCAAGCGCATCAAGAAGGCCAACTCGCGGTTCCAGGGCTCGCCACTCTCGAACGACGTGAAGGATGCCCTCCAGCTCGCACGCGACATCGCCATCCGCAACGCCGGCCAACTCGCCAAGGAGCGCTACCAGCGAAATCTCGACGAGCTCAACGAGCACCTGCGCGACTCGACCAAAATCACCATCGAAATCTCCGCCGCCAAGCGCAACCAGCTCGACGCGGCCATCGCTGGCGCACGTGTGTCGGTCAAAGAACAAGAGCGCAACATCGTCAAACCCGACGAGGAGCACGTCATCTGGCCGTTCAACGGCGAGTACTGGCGCGATGAGCTCGGGTTCTACCGCCAGACCATCACTTCCAAGTGTCCACGTTGATGGGCAGGGGCATCGCCAACATGAATTCGACGAAAACTCTCAAGCTTGCGTTCGCAGCGGCGTTCGCGACGGTAGCCATTGGCGGGGTTGCGCACACGGCAAAGGCTGCCGGCGAAACCACTTCGGGCGGCGATGGCGGCGGCGCTGCATGCATCGACGAGAAAGCGAAGCAGTCGCTGTCTTCGTGTCCGAACGTCGGCATGTCCGAGCTCAAGAGCGGCGCGGCCAAGTCGGGCGTTTCCTTCAAGAGCGTGGCGCCCCTGGCCGGCGCCAACAAGCAAAACAAGCCGGGCAAGCCTGACTTCGAAGGCGCGAACGCCACCCGCGACGACCGCAAAAACCGCCTTGCAGCGCGTTCCAAGCAGCTGCTCATCACGGAGATCCAGGGCATCGAGAGCCTCTTCGCCAACACGCCGCCGAAGGCGCCGGATCGCCCGCAGCTCGCCCGCCGTCTGGCCGAGTCGTACGTCGAGCTCGAAGCCTCGGCCTTTCGCGACAAGACCATGGCGGAGATCAAGCGCGACGAGCTCAAGAAGAAGAATCCGACGGCCGCAGGCCAAGCGCAGACCCAGGTCAACGCGTCCGACAAGGTCGCACAGAACGCCCGCAAAAACGCGATCAAGTACTACACCCTCGTGGTGAAGGACTACCCGAACTACCCGGCGCTCGACGAGGTCCTCTACTATCTCGCCTACGAGTACGAGCAGGCTGGCGACAACAAAAACGCGCGCCGCGTGTACCTGGATCTCATCAACAGCCGCCCGAAGTCCAAGTACATTCCCAATGCCTATCTGGCGTTCGGCGAGCTCTTTTTCAACGAAGCGCAGGGCGACCCCAGCAAGTGGGACCTTGCGGCCCAGGCCTACAAGGAAGTCATCAAGTACCCGCCGGAGACCAACAAGGTCTACGGCTACGCCTGGTACAAGCTCGGCTACGTTCACTGGAACAAGGGCGAAGCTCCCGAGGCACTCAACGCCTTCAAAAAGACCATCGACTACGGCACCCAGTTCGCGCAGCTGCCCGGCGCCACCAAGCTGGCCGACACGGCGCGCCGCGACATCGTCCCGGTCTACGCGATGCAGGGCAACCCGCTCGCCGCGTACAACTTCTTCCACCCGCTGTCGGGCGACAGCGGTGGCGCCAACACGCGCACCTTCCAGATGCTGGACGATCTGGGTCTGAACTACATCGACACGGGCCACTACCCAGAGGCCATTTCGCTCTACGAGGACCTCAAGAAGCGCGACAGCGCCGGTGAGAAGTCCTGCGTTTACCAGGTACACATCACCGAGTCGTCGATGGCAATGAAGTCGGGCGACAAGGCGTTCATCCGCGGCAAGCTCACCGACCAGCTCAAGGCCCACAACGAGTTCGTGAAGGGCGGCAAGTCGGAAAAGGCGAAGTTCGAGTGCGCGAACAAGACCGCTGCGCTCATGACCGAAACGGCCATGGCCTGGCACCTCGAGGCCGCCGGTCCGCAGAACCAGAAGGGCACCAACGACCCCAAGACGATGACGGCAGCCGCCGGCGTCTACAAGGAAGTCGTCGATACCTGGAAAGCCGACCAGTTTGCCAAGTTCGAGTTCCCGCGTCTGATCAAGGCCGACTGGCCGACCATCTACCGCCTGAAGTACAACATGGCCGATCTGCTCTACTTCCAGGAGAAGTGGGCGGAGTGCGGTCCCGCGTTCGACGCCGTCGTGGAAGAGAACCCGAAGGGTCCGGACGCTCCAGAAGCAGCCTTCGCATCGGTCCTCTGCTACCAAAAGATCTACGAGCAGACCCACAGCAAGGAAAACGAGCGCAAGACGCTCAATGCCCGCGCCGCCTCTTCGGCGAAGAAGAACAAGGCCGAAGCCGACAAGGCCGCAAAGGCCGAAGCCGCACTCAAGCTGCAACCGAAAGAATACACGGCCAACCAGAAGGGCATGATCGGCGCCTTCAACCGCTACGTCTGCTACGTCAAACCCGCCGAAGCCGACGCCAAGGCCAAAGAGCAGATGTGCGAAGTGAAGTACGCCCGTTCGCGTACCCACCTCGAGGCGTTCCACTGGGAAGAAGCGGCCGTCGGCTTCAAAGACGTGGCCAACACCTGCCCTGGCAAGGAAGTCGGCCTGCTCGCAGCGCAGTATTACCTCGAGGCGGTCAACGTCATCGGTGAGAACTACGCGCCGCCGCGCCCGTCGTGCTTCGACGAGATGGCCGGCGAGGTACCGAAGTTCATCGAGCTGTACTGCAAGGGCGCAGACGCCACCAAGAATGCGGAAGACTGCGAGCGCCTCAACAAGGTGCAAGCAGACATCCTGGCGAAGAAGGGCGAAAAGCTCGTCGAGCTTGCCGACTCGCAGACCGGCACTCAGTCTCTCGTGAATTACGAGAAGGGCGCCCAAGCTTACGGCGAGGTGTTCGACACGTACTGCAAGAAGCCGGTCGAGGCGAAGCAGAAGCCGCAGTCCGAAAAGTGCGACAAGGTTGCGTACAACTCGGCCCGCGCCTACCAGGCCGCGCGTTTGATCGCCAAGGCGATCCAGGTTCGTGAGTCGCTCATCAAGTTCGACGCCGACGCCTGCCCGAAGGGCTGCAAGTCGGAGCTCGCGAAGAAGGCGATCTACGAGATTGGCGGCAACTACCAGGCCATCGCCGTGTACGAGAAGGCTGCCGAATATTACGAGCGCTACGCCGCCGCCGACCAGGCCGGCGAAGGCGCCGACCAGGCGCTCCAAGATGCCACCGTGCTTCGCCTCGGCCTGGGCCAGGAAGACGAAGCGATCAAGGACGCCGCGAACTTCCGCAAATACTACGGCGCCAAGAAGCCTGCGCAGACTGGTGCGATCGCGTACGCGGTCGGCGCTCACTATGCCGACAAAGAGCAGTGGGAGCAGGCCAAAACGACGCTCAAGGGCGCCTCGGGCGTGCTCAGCAAGGCCGCGCCGGACGTCCAGGTGCAGGCGCAAGCCACGCTCGGTCGCGCGCTCGGCAAGCTGAAGGGCGGCGAGCGCGAATCGGCCGGCGCCTACGCCAAGGTCCGCGCCCTCTGGGGCGACGGCGGCGACGCCGTGGCCAAGATGAAGGCTGCGTATCCCAACGACGACGAGGGCAGCCTCAATCGTCGTCTCGCCAAGGCTCTCACGGCCGTCGGTGAGGCCTACTTCTTCGCGGCGGAGCGCCAGAAGGAAGAGAAGGTCGATACCGTCCGGTTCCCCGAGTACAAAGGTCAGGGTAGCAAAGAGACGGTGCTCAAGCACATCAACACGAAGGTCAAAGAATGGCTCGAAAAGAAGCGCGACGCCGTGGCCAAGGTGGAGACCGAGTACAAGAAAGTCGTCGACCTCAAGCCCGAGCCGCCGCCGCGTTGGGTCATCGCGGCCGGCTCGCGGGTCGGTTTGATGTGGGGCAACTTCGTCGACGAGTTCCGTAGCGCTCCCATTCCAAAAGAGTGGAAGTCCGACCCGGAGCTGCGCGGCACCTACTACGACGCCCTCGACGGCGCGTCCGAGCCCATCAAGTCGGGCAAGGCCAAGCCGGCCCTGGTGACCTGTCTCACCTACTCGGTGAAGTTCCAGTACTTCGACGACTACAGCCGCAACTGCGAAGTGTGGCTCGCGAAGAACTACAAGGCCGAATACCACGTCGTCGACGAGCTCCGCGGATCGCCCACGCTCGCCAACAACGCACTCGACGAAAAGTCGCCGCCGTTGCTTCTGGGCGGCACGTTCTACCGCGAGCAGACCGGTGGACCGGACAAGCCGAAGGACGCCGCCGCCGGCGCCGAAAAGGCCGACGACAAGAAAGACGCCAAGAAGCCCGCAGGGAAGAAGAAGTGAGAACCGCCATGAAGTCTCTTTCCTATCGTCACTTCCTCGTCGCTGGCTCGTTCGCCGCCGTCTCCGTCGCATGTGGTGGCGGGGCGGCTACCTCGCGGCCGGCCGTCAGCGGCAAGCCGCCCAGCGCAGCCACCGGCACCAAGCTGAACGCTGCCGCCGAGACGAAGTTCAACTCCGCGGTCGCATCGTTCAATGCGCACGACAAGGCCGCCGACTGGAACGACGCGGTCTGCGCCGACGTGGCCAAGCAGTTCCAGGCCGCGGCCGCGGAGCAGGCCGGCGGCAACCTGCCCGAAGCCCACTTCGATGCAGGCCTAGCCTACCAGCGTTGCAACAACGACAAGGCGGCACGCGCCAGCTTCGAGACTGCCCTCAAGGGCGACCCAAAGTTTCACCACGCATCGGCGCAGATTGCGCTGTACGACTACAAGGCGAGCGGCAACGCCGACCGCGCCATCGCGTCGCTGCAGCAAGCCGTGCTCGATGCCCGCTTCCAGAACGTGTCGGCGCTCGTCGGCCTCGCGCTGGTGCAGATGGAGCGCGACTCCGCGCAGGGCCAGCAAGACTGCAAGGACGACTTCGACTGCGCCAAGCGCAACCTGCAGCGCGCCTTGGCGATCGACGACGGCTACATGCCGGCTTTCAATCAGCTCGCGCTCTACTACTTCCAAAGCGCAAAGAAACGCGCCTCGACCAGCGGCGGCAAGACCGCTTCGCGTCGTGGCAGGCAGATCGCCACCAACTCGGCGCTCGCCAAGCGCGCCGACGTGCAGCAGCTCGAGCTCGCGGCGCTGGTGTGCTCGCAGGCCGTGCGCAAGAACGCCAAGTACGCGCCGATCCACAACACCGCTGGCCTCATCCAGAACGAGCTCGGTCTGTTCAACGGCGCCGTCGCCGAGTTCAAGTCGGCCACCGCCCTCGATCCACGTCTGTTCGAAGCGCAGATGAACTACGGCGCGGTCAACCTCTCGTTCCGCGGCTTCGAAGCCGCCGAAGGTGCGTACCGCAGGGCGCTTTCGATGCATCCAAACGATTACGACGCGCACCTGGGGCTTGCCCTCGCGCTGCGCGGTCAGATCAACGACTCCAACTACGACAAGCAAGTCGGCGCGGTCCAAGCCGAGCTCGACGCCGCGAAGAAGCTCGACGGCAACCGACCGGATGCATTCTACAACGAAGGCATTCTCACGCAGGAGTTCAAGGCCAAAAGCGGCGGCAGCAGCGCCAACCAGATCAAGGTATTGACCGACGCCAAGGGCATCCTGCAGAACTTCCAGTCCAAGGCTTCGGGCAAGAGCGAGTACGACGGCGCTGCCAAGCGCGCGAAGGAGCGCATCGAAGACATCGACGGCACCATCGCGTTTCTTCAAGCTGCCCCGCCACCAGACGCCACCCCGGCGCCTGCCACTCCGGGCGCGGCTCCCGCTGTACCCGCCGCGGGCAAGCAGCAGGCCCAGTTGGACGAGCTGCTCCCGGCTGGCGCCGGCGACCTGCGCCAAGCCGCGTCGGACGCCATGCCGCTGCTGCTCGTACAAGCTGCCGAGTGACCCGCACCGAGGCGGAAAACCTACCAGGCAGCTGGAATCCCCAGCTGCTGCGACGGCTTCGCCTCAATCTTTTTTGGAACCTTGTGCGCCCCGCTCTGTCTGTCTGGGGGCAAGCAAGGTAGCTTACACACGCTAGGCGCTGCTGTAGTAGCAGCGCTGGCCACTCGTCCCGTTAGGAGCCTTCTCATGAAAACGCTCAGCACCATCCTCGCTACCGCGCTTGCCGTTTCCGCTGCGGTCGTTTCGATCAGCACCTCTGCCATCGCGCAGGAAAAAGAAGGCGTGAAGTCGAGCGACAGCAAAGAAGGCTACGGCTACGAATTCACCGACGACCCGCTTGCCGCTGGCGGCTTCGGTCCGAACGACGCGACCATTCGTGTTCGTCCCGGACCGGTCCGCGCGACACTCATTCGTCCGCGAACCACGTTCGTGCCCGAAATGTTGAAATCGGTCGAAAACCTCTGAAAGACATCTCTGGTTCTCGTCGCGTCTCCAGCTCGGAGAGGCGGCTAGGGCAGTACTGGAGCACGACGAATGGATCCGCAAAACATCTCCCTCACCTTTGCTCTCTTCCAGGGCGACACGCTCGTTCGCCGCGAGACGATTGCCCAGAAGATCGTGAAGGTCGGTAAAGACCCACGCAGCCACCTGCGCGTCGACGACGAGCAGGCTGCCCGCATGCATGCGGTCATCCAGGTCGATGGGCCCGACGACATCACCTTGATCGACCTGGGCACCGACGCGGGCACTCTGGTCAACGGCCAGCGCGTCAACAAGTGCAAGATCCGCCCGGGCGACTCCGTTCAAATCGGTGGTACCACGATCAATTTCGAAGCGGCCGGCTCGGCCTCTGCGGGCGGCGCGGTCTCTTTGACCGACGAGGCCGTGCTTTTCAGCGAGACGAACGAGAACGACGTGGTCACGTCGGCTGTCGCAAATCCCTTCGCTGCGCCGCCGCCACGCAAGCCGGGTCTGCCGGCCTCGCCGCCGCACACCAGCGATCCGCCGTTCCACCCGCACGGCGCCGCTGCCGCCGCCGCGAACCCGTTCGGCTCCCCTGCGGAAGCCGTGCCCGCGGCGTCGCCGTTCGCCGCGCCCGCGCCCAACCCGTTCGTGGCCCAAGCCGCGGCGATGCCCTCGTACGCGATGAACGCGCACGGGACCAGCCACGGCAGCGACTTCGATCCGTCGAAGCCGTATACGTACCAGCTCATGAAAAACGGCCCGGACGTCAACCCGGACGAGGTCGAAGTTGCGCACTTGGCCTCCGTCGAGGTGATGATCCTGTGGGGCGGAAACGCGCTCTCGGTCGAGCATCTGACGCCGCCGCGCTCGTACTACGTCGGTGAAGAAGGTGCGTCCAAACAGGTCGCCTGCGACTACTTCGTGCCCAGCGAGGTGCTCGGCACCACACGTGCGCCGATCGTCGTGTCCCGCTCGCCGGGTGCTTCGTCGCTCGTCATTCTGCCGCGCTCCAAGGGCACGATCGAGATCCCGGGCCAGGGCAAGGTGACGCTCGAGGAGCTGGTTACGTCCGGGAAGGCGCGTCCTTCCAGCGAGCTGTCGGGCGCACACGAGTTCGACCTGCCCGTCGGCGCCAAGGCGCGCATGGAAGTCGAGGGTGGCCTGGTCTTTCAGGTGACCACCGGCAACGCGGGCAAGCCGGTCGCTTCGGGCTTCTTCTCGGAGTTCGAGCCCGCCGCATACCTCTTCACGGGCCTCTCGTTTCTGCTCCACGCTGGCATCATCGGGGCGCTCGCGTTCTTCATGCCGAGCATGGGCGCGGACGACGTCGAGGCGATGGACCGCGACCAGCTAGTCCTCATGCAGAAGCTTCTCGACGCTGCGGCCGAGAAGGAGCAGGAAGAAAAAGAGACCGAGGACACGAGTGCCCAAGCCGACAACAAGGAAGGCGGCACCGGCACTCGAGCGAAGGGCGAAGAAGGCTCGATGGGCAACCCAAACACTGCGGCCACCGGCCACCGGTTCGGCGTGCAGGGTCCGCAAGACAACGCCGACCCGCACATTGCGCGCCAGGCGGCTCTGCGCGAGGCCGCCGAGTTCGGCATGATCGGTTTGCTCAACACCGGCGGCGGCGGCGATCCAAACGCCCCGACGGCGCCCTGGGGTCGTGAAGACTCCCTCGGCAACGATCCGATGAGCGCCCGCGGAAACATGTGGGGCGATAGCATTGGCGAGTCGTTCGGCGCCGGTGGCCTCGGCCTTTCCGGCACGGGCGAAGGCGGCGGCGGTCGCGGCGAAGGCATCGGCCTGGGCAACATCGGCACCATCGGCCACGGCGCCGGCACCGGCACCGGCCAGGGCTTCGGCTCCGGGCACGGCAGCCTCCGCGGCGGTCACCAAAGCAAGGCGCCCAGCATTCGGCAGGGCACCACGCAGGTCAACGGCCGCCTCCCGGCGGAAGTCATCCAGCGCATCGTCCGCCAAAACTTCGGTCGCTTCCGTCTCTGCTACGAGAACGGTCTGCGCACCAACCCGAACCTTTCGGGCCGCGTGGCGGTTCGCTTCGTCATCGACCGAACGGGCGCCGTCTCCACGGCCTCGGACGGCGGTTCGGACATCCCGGATCGCTCGGTGGTCAGCTGCGTCGTTCGCGGCTTCCAAAACCTCTCGTTCCCGCAGCCCGAAGGCGGCATCGTCACCGTGGTTTACCCCATCATCTTCAATCCCGGTGATTGACCCGAGGGGTCGGTAGCTCGGCTGCGCGCGCCTCTGCGTCGGTTGGGCTGCTCGTCGTACAGGAGGTACGGCTGCGTCGCGCGCCCAGTCTGCGGCGCGCGCAGCCACGCATCCTCGTCTCTCGGTAGGGTCGGGGGAGTGACAGAGTAACCGCGCCTCGGCAAGCCTGCTGGGGCGTTTCGGTTTTGTGGGTGCAGGGTGCAGGTGCAGTCTGCATGGGTTCCGAGCCCGGCCGTGCCAGTATGCTTTTCGAGCGCGGTGTTCCCGCAACGCGCGGGTCGAGCCGTTCTCTTCTTCCGTCGTTGCTTTGTGCTTCTTTTTGCCGGGAGGCTTGGCGTAGAGTGCGCGCCCGATGAAGACGCACGCATGGATCCTTGGGCTCGTCGCAACGACGATGGTTGCAGGTTGCAGCCGTAACTCGATCGAAGCCGTCAATCTCGCGAACGAGGGCGACAAGGAGCGCGGCGCCAACGTCGACGGCGCCATCTCGAAGTACGAGCAGGCCATCCAGCTCGACCCGACCAATCACCGCATTCGCTTCAAACTTGCGCTGATGTACAAGAAGAAAGAGCGCTGGAACGACATGGCCGCGCAGTGCGCCAAGGCCGCGGAAAAGGCGCCCACCTTCGCGAACTACTACTACGAGCGTGGCCTCGCGCTATCCAGCGCCGCCGAGAAGGGCCCGACCAGCTGGGCCGAGGCGAAGGCGCCGCTCGAAGAAGCCATCTCCAAGGACGCCAACATCGCCGACGCATACTACCTCCTCGCCGAGGTCATGCTCCACCTCGACGACGAGGCCGGCGCCGCGAAGAACTACACGAAGGCGATCGAAACCAAGCCCGACGAGCTGCAGTACTATGGCCCGCTGGCCGACCTGTACATGCGCCTTGGCAAGACCGACCTCGCCGAGCAAGTGCTGAAGGAAGGCCTCAGCTTCGGCAAGGAAGGCGACAAGCACTTGTTCGCCGTGCACTCGCTCAACGGCGCCGTCCAAGAGTCCAAGGGCAATCTGCCGGGCGCCATCAGCAGCTACGAGTCTGCCAAAAAAGCGTGCGGTCAGTGCAACGAGTCGGGACAGGCAATCGCCTACTTCAACCTCGGCATCGCGTACGCGCAGGCCAAACGCAACAGCGAAGCCATCCAGCAGCTCGCGTCGTTCGACAAGATCATCTGCAAGGGCGCAGCGGCAACCCGCTATGCCGACCAGTGCGCGCAGTCCTCGCAGTTCGGCGCCAAGCTGAACGGCGCCGCGCAATGAGGTAGAACAAGGGGGGCTCGCCCCCCTTGCATCCCCCGTGAAGCCTTCTGCTGGAGACGATGAGGTCTCCCCGCCGTAGACTCAGCGCGCGCGCGTCTCGCCGATTGCGGCCTCTGCCAGAGAGGCTGCTCGCGGGAGCCGATGGTGCGGGGCAGGTACTCGATACGCGGTCTCGATCTGGGTCGGGGCCGCGTTTCGCGTTCTGGCGCTGCGGTGAATCCGAAAACATACACCGGCGCCTTTGCACGCGTGCAACCGCGCAGGGCGGCCGTCTTTTTTTGGCAATCTTGCTCCCCACTTGGGCGGATCCCTCTGATACCTTCTTCGCGCTTCGGTGGGGCGCACCGAAGCCACTTACCCAGTATTTACGTCGAGCAATCTTGGCTCGCGGTCGTCGGCCACGATCGCACTGCCAACTGAACTTCGGGTCGCTTCCCTCGGCCCGGAATGCTTCGAGAGGCCACTAAGGACACACATGGAGCAGGATCGTCTCACGCAGCTCGAAAACCTTCGTGACTGGCAAGGATTGGTCGAGGAGCTCGAGAAAAGCATCGCTACCCGCGAGACCTCGAGCGCCGACAAAGCCAGCCACCACCTTCGGCTGGGCCGCATTCTCCACGAGAAATTCTTGTCGGGCGTCAAGGCACTGAAGCACTTTCAGGACGCCTACAAGCTGAACCCGCAGCTGCTCGAAAGTTTGGACGAGGCTCGCCAGATCTACTGGGACCTCGGCAAGCAGAACATGGTGCAGAAGCTCCTCGAACTGTCGCTCAAGAACGAGCAAGACGGCGAGCGCGTGTCCGCTCTTTTGTTGGAGCTCGGCGACGTCCTTTGTGACGGCGGCGACTACGATCGCGCCACCGCCACCTACGCGCGCAGCCTCTCTGCTTCTTCCGGCGCCAACGTCGAAGCGCGCGGGCGTCTCGAGGACGTGCAGGTCGAGAGCGGCACCTGGAAAGAGCACGTCGCCGAGCTGGTGCGGCTCGCCGTCTCCGCGTCCGCTAGCGAGCAAGGAAAGATTTACCTGCGTGCTGCACGCATCGCCCGTCGCTTCGCGCCCGAGCAGGTCGAAGCCATGCTCGAGAGCGCGTACCGCGCCGATCCCACTTCCGTGCAGGCCGCAGCCTTGTACGAAGGTCTTCTTTCCGAAGGAGAACGCCTCGAGGAGCTCGAAGGCACCCAGGCCGAGATCCTCGGCTCGGAAGAGAACCGCAAGCGCCGCGCGACCGTCTCGGTCAGCTTCGGCTCGCGCTGGATCGCCCGCCACCAAAAGCCTGAAATCGGCGCGCAGTTCCTCGAGGACGCGGTCAAGCTCGACCCGACCAAAGAGGGCGCCTTCCAGTACCTGCGCGAAGTGCATGGCCGTCGCGAAGGCGACTGGCAGCGCGTCGTCACCCTCGCCGAAGAGGCCGCGGCGCATGCCGGCGAGAACGGCGCCGCCACGTTCCTGCTGTCGCAAGCTGCGACCATCCTGTGGCGCAACGTCGGCGACTTGATGCGCGCGCGCGCGTCGTTCGAGCGCCTCTCGCTGATCGCTCCCGACCACCCGCAGATTCGCGCGTTCGAAGCGCAGATTGGCGAGCCGATCAGCGTCAAGCACGCGTCGATCGTGCCCGGCGCGCTCGCACCTTCGGTGCCGCCTCTGCCCGCCCTGGACGCCACCACGGAAGTGGCCGTGTCGCCCGAGGTCATGACCCAGACGCGTCGCAGTGAATTGCCGCCCGCCTCGGTGCCGACCCCGGCTGCCGAGGCCACGCCAGCATCTGCCCCTGCGCAGATCGCGCCGTCGTCGCACCCCGTCGCGCAAGCGCCCACGCCGCCGTCGGCGCGCGTGGCACCCGCACCCGCACCCTCCGAGCCAGGCTCGGGCGATGTCGAGACGCTGAAGGCACAAGCCGCCAAGCAAGAAGGCGCCAAACGCTTCAACGAGTCCGTCGTGGCCATCGAGCCCGACAACCAGACCGCCATCGAATACCTGCGCCAGATGTACGAAAAGCGCAGGGACTGGGAGAAGCTCCTCGGTCTGCAACGTCGCGAAGCCGAGCGCATGGACGCGGGTCCGGCGCGCGCGCAGAAGTTCCTCGAGATCGCGAAGATGGCGACCGAGCGCGTGAAGAAGCCCGAGGTCTGCATCGACCTCTGGAACGAAGTGCTCGCGTCCGACGATCAGAACGTCGAAGCGCTCGGCGCTCTCGGCATGCTCTACGAGCGCTCCAAGGAGTACGACAAGCTCGCGAGCGTTCTCGAGAAGCAGGCTGGGGTCACGTTCGATCGCAACCAGAAGATCCAAGTCCTCACGAAGCTCGGCACGATCTACGGCGACCGCCTCAACAACGACGAAGGCGCGGTCGAAGCGTGGCGTCAGCTCCTCGCGCTCGATCCGAACGATCGCAAGGCGCAGGAAGCCCTCAAGAAGAAGTACCTCGCGCTCGGTCGCTGGGACGACCTCGAGGTCTTCTACGCGGAGAGCGGCAAGTGGGACGAGTTCATCCGCGTCCTCGAGCAGCAGGAGGCAAAAGAAGCGAACGCCGAGGCGAAGA
>JAYUXI010000609.1:0-2765 GCA_043753085.1 Myxococcales bacterium
CCGTTCCTGTGGGTGACCGGCAACCACGACGTGCTGGCGCAAGGCAATTTCGTCGTCGACGAAGGTCAGCGCGCCACCGCACTCGGCGCCGAGGCCAACGGAGGCGCACGCAACTACGACAAGCCCGGCGCCCCCGCCGTGAGTGGCCCGGTGGTGCCCGATGCACGTCGGGCCTTGCTGTCGCGCGCAGCGTTGCTCGAGCGGGTGCGCGCACATGGGCCGCACGGGGTGGGCAGCGGAGAGCGAGCCACGTACGCGTTCGACCCGCCCGACTCGCCGGTGCGCCTGATCGTGATCGACACTGCGCACGCGGAGGGGGGCGCAGCAGGCGTAATCACCCGGCGCGAGCTCGACGCGCACGTGAAACCGTTGCTCGATGCTGCGCTGGCCGAGCGCAAGATCGTGTTGCTCGCCGCCCACCATCCTGCGAGCGCGCTCACCGTCAGCGGCGGCATCTTCGGGCGCCCCGAGCCCGACGCGGTGCTCGAGGCCGAGTGGCTCGCGCTGCTCGCCAGGTATCCGAACGTCGTGGCCAGCTTGGTGGGCCACGCGCATCGGCATCAGGCGCGACTGTTGCGAGCCGGCCCGCGCCGCCTCTGGGAAGTCACCACGGGCGCGCTGATCGACTTTCCGAATCAGTTTCGTGTGATCGAGCTCGTCGACGAGGACAACGGCTGGCTCACGCTGCATGCCACCGCGGTGGACGTGATCACCGAGGGCGATCCGGTGGGCGAAGAAGCGCGCCGCCGCGCGCAGGTCGACTACAGCGCGGGGTGGGTGCCCGACGGCAGCGGCGCGCCCGGGCAGCGCAACGTGATCTTGTGGGTGAAGAAGCCGTGACTCACGGTAGCGTTCGCGCCATGCGGCCCATCGACATCCATACGCACATCCTCCCGCGCGAGCTGCCCCGCTGGGCGCAGCAGTTCGGAGCCGGCGGCTTCGTCGAGCTCGAGCCTCGACCGGACGGCTGCCTGCGCATGGTGAAAGACGGCCGGGCCTTTCGCGACGTGGGACCCAACTGCTGGGATCCCGCGGTGCGCGCGCGCGAGTGCGCCGAGCACGGCGTGGGCATGCAAGTGCTGTCGACCGTACCGGTGATGTTCAACTACGCGGCGAAGCCGGCGCATACCGCGGAGATCGCGCGCTTTCTCAACGACCATATCGCCGGCATCGTGCGTGACGATCCGGCGCACTTCCAGGGTCTTGGCACGCTGCCCCTGCAGGCTCCTGAGCTGGCCATCGCGGAGCTGCACCGGTGCCTCGAGATCGGCCTGCGCGGCGTGCAGATCGGCTCGCACGTGAATGCCTGGAACCTGTCGGCGCCGGAGCTCTTTCCGGTCTTTGCGGAGGCCGCGCGGCTGGGCGCAGCGGTGTTCGTGCACCCCTGGGACATGATGGGGGAAGAGCGCATGCAACCGTACTGGCTGCCGTGGCTGGTGGGCATGCCGGCCGAGGCCTCGCTGGCCATCTGCTCGCTGATCTTCGGCGGCGTGCTGGAACGCCTGCCCACGCTGCGCATCGCCATCGCGCATGGCGGTGGTTCGTTCGCGGCCACGCTCGGGCGCATCGAACACGGCCACCGATGCCGGCCGGATCTGGTCGCAATCGACAACGCGAAAGGCCCGCGCGAGTACCTCGGGCGCTTCTGGGTGGACTCGCTGGTGCATGATGCACGCATGCTGGAGCACGTGGTCGACACCTACGGCGCGCACCGCGTCGCCCTCGGCAGCGACTACCCCTTCCCGCTCGGCGAAGACGTGCCCGGCACGCTCATCGCCGAGTCGAACTTTTCGGCCGACGTGAAAGAGCGGCTGCTGTGGCGGTCCGCGCTCGAATGGCTCGGAATCGCAGCGTGAGCGTCGGCCCCTCGCGCCCGCACGCCATCGGCCATTCACGAGTGCATTTGCCTTCAGAATTGAGAGACTGCTCCGACCACAGCGGTGGTAGTCCCTGACCAACAGGACAATCAGGATTACAAAAAATCACATTTCAAACGGATAGACAGATAGACAGACAGTACGAGTAGTTCATGATGCATTTTCAGCTCATCCCTCACCATCAAGCAGGACGAGTGCAGTACGCGGTCGAGAGGGAAGCGCTCGTCGTCTCGTTCGAAACGCGCAGCACATCTGTCCGGATACCCTTTGCTGACATTGCCAAAATACACGTAATGCAAGAAATGCCTGGGGTCTTCCGCACCAACGTTCATCACCGCGGCGACAGCGGCACAGTGTCGATTCCTTCCCGACACTTCGTGAGTCTAGGGAAGTTCGAGGACCGACGCACGGAGTACGCTGCGTTCGTGCGCGAGTTATCGCTCACAGCAGCAGCCCAAAACTCTCTTATCGAGTTTAGAGGCGGGTCATCGTTTCTGTTTTGGCTAGCCGCCACCAACCTGGCCTTCGCTGCAGTCCTGACTGTGTTGGGCTTGACGACAAAAAGTCCTCGTCTCGTTATCGGGTCCCTATGCCTGGCGACACTGGCCGCCGCACTCGGCCGACAGGGCCGCACCAAGAGCGTCGACCCACGCCACTTTCCGTCCAAATGGATGCCGCCGATTCCTGGCACTTGACGACGTTGAGGGGCGTTGGCAGCGTCGACCAGAAACTCGCCGTGCAGGGCATTATCTGGCAAAAGGTATTCGACGAGGAAGCACGGCAGTTTCGTCACGCGCGTAGGTGAATCAAGCGAGTTTTCTGTGGGAGGCCGTGAGAGGCCGTGAACTGAATCTGGCGCGTGTTCGGTGGTTCGGGTCGGCGGGCGGA
>JAYUXI010000610.1:0-6802 GCA_043753085.1 Myxococcales bacterium
GCTGGGTCACGCGAATCGGAAAATCTTCGGTCATACTCTTCGCTTCTTGGGCCTCACCGTGGCGTGCAGCACGCCGACCTGGCGATGCAGCTCGCCCAGCATCTTCTCGAGCCGGGCGACGTCACCCGCCAGGGCCACGTCGGACTTGCCTACACCGCGGCCGAGATCGCGCAGCACCTCGCGGTAGGCGCGTCGCGCCCGTGGGTCGAGATCCCGTTGCAACTGCTCCGACAGTGGGCCCCGCGCACGCGCGTCGTCGAGCTCGGCGAGCGCATACGCCACGTCGATGCGCAGGTTCTGATCGGCATCGGCCAGAAGGCCCTCGAGCAGCTCTCGCGCCCGGAGCGGCGGCAAAAGCCCTGGCACCGCCCGCACCGCCGCCCGGCGAATGCGTGTTGAGTACCCGTATTTGGTGCGCGCGGCCACGTGCTCCACCGCACGGTCGTCCTTCGAAGCGAGCAGCCCGTCGATCGCGCCCGTGGCGACCACGTCGGCCCAGGACGAGCGGCCGAGCATCACCACGAGCGTGTCGTACGCAGCGGCCTCTTTGGTCTTGCCGAGCGAGCGCGCCGCTTCCGACTGCACCACGATGCTCTCGTCTCCCAGCGCCACCGGCACGAGCGCAGCCACCACGTCGGGCGCGCGGAACGCCCCGAGGGCGCGCACCACGGCGCGCCGTGCTTTTGGATGCGCGATCGACAGCGCTGCAAGCAGCGCCTTTTTCGCGTCGTCGGTCCGCGCGGCTGCCAGTGCGTCCGCGCATTCCGCGCGCACGCCCCAGAACTCCTTTTCGTCGCGCAGGCGACGCGCCAGCCGTGACAGGGTGCGCGCATCGCCGAGCGACGCGAGGGTGCGCGCCGCGAGCCAGCGGCCGCGGGCGGTCGGAGCGAGATCCAGCTGCGCGTGCAGCAGATCGTGCGGCGCCTTCACGGTTACCTCACCGAGCACCGTCATGCGCGGGTCGACGACGACCGCGACCGGCCGCTGCGGCGACGCAAACACGAACGTGTCCTGCCGGCGCTCGAACAGCACGGTCTCGGTGCGCACCGAGCCTTTGGCCGTGAGGATGTCGAACGAGAGCGGAACGGCGAACACCTCGGGCACGCCGCGCTCGTCCGCCGGCGCCTCCGACGCGCCCTGCAACTGCTCGGCTTCGATGGTAAGCAGCCCGCGATCGTACTGGATCACGATGCTCACCACCGGATGCCCAGGGGTGTGCAGCCCTTCTTCGAAACGCCGTGCGAGGCTCTTTCCGCTGCTCGCCTCCATGGCGCGCAGGAGGTCACGTGTCTCGACGAGACCGCGGGCATGCGCCTGCAGGTAGGTGCGCACTGCACCGAAAAATGCTGCGTCGCCCAGCTCTTCGCGGAGCCCGTGCAGGAACACGCCGCCCTTTTCGTACAGATGGCGATCGAACAGGTCGTAAGGGGCGTCGTACGTGTGCGCTACGACCGGTCGCACGTAGCGCACGCTTTCGGCCAGGTAGGCGCCGAGATCGCGCTGCAATCCGTACATCGCCTCGTCGGCGCCGTTTTCGTGCTCGTCCCAGAGGCGCTCGCAGTACGTGGCGAAGCCTTCGTTCAGCCAGCCTTCGGACCAGCTGCGGCACGTGACCAGATCGCCGAACCACTGGTGCGCGAGCTCGTGCGCGATCAGCTCGTCGGCGGTGACGTCGAGGCGGGCCTTTTCGTCGAGCAGCGTGTGCTCGTATAGTGTCGTGGCCGTGGTGTTTTCCATGCCTCCGCCAGGAAAGTCGGCAACCACCACCTGCGCGTAGGAGCTCCATGGGTAGGCCACGCCGAATCGGTCGCTGAAGAACGCCAGCATGCGCGCCGTGCGGCCGAACGTTGCCTTCGCGTCTGCGTCGCGGCCGGGCGGATACAGGTAGCGCAGCGGCACGTCGCGTCCGCCGCTCTGGCCCACCTCTTCGTAACTGGCGAAATCGCCCGCCACGAGCGTGAGCAGGTAGCTCGAGTGAGGCTCGGCAAAGCGATAGTGGAACTCGGTGCGCTTGCCGCGGGTCTTCTCGGCGAGCAGATCGCCGTTCGAGAGCGCCGTCCAGCCGCGCGGCACCCGTACACGCATCTCGCTCGTCATCTTCACGTGCGGAGCGTCGTGGCAGGGCAAAAAGTACCGCGCGTCTTCCTCCTGACACTGCGTCCAGACCTGTGTCGGGCGATCCGGCACGAGCTCGTCCGGCGCCAGAAACAGCATCCCGCGCTGTGGCTGCACTCGATAGGCGATGGCCACCACGCCGCGTTCGAACGATCGCGGCAGGGTGATACGCAGCTGCAACCCGTCGTACACGAAGGGCGCCGGCTGCGCACCGACGGTGATCTTCTCGACCTCGAACGCCACCGCATCGAGCACGAGCTCGTGGGCGGTACTGGCGACTCGCTGCACATCGAGCTCGACCTGCCCCGACAGCGCACGCGCCGCCACGTCGAGATCCCAGTCACAGGACACGTGCCGCAAGGCGAAGGGCACGGCGCGCTCGTAGTGTTTTTTGCTCGAGTCGAACGAGAAGCGGCGAAACGTTCGTGGCTGGGCGGCAGCGGCTTGGCCACGCCGATCGTCGCAGCTGCGACAGCGGGCGTGATCGCGTTCGAAGCTCACCGCCCGAGGGCCTCGGCTCGATTGACGATACGCGGGGTGAGGAAGATCACCAGCTCGTTGCGGCGGTCCGACGCACGGCGGCGTTGGAAGAGCACGCCGAGCAGCGGGATGTCGCCGAAGAACGGCACCTGGTCGAGGTTGCGGCCGGTGTTTCGCGTGTAGATCCCACCGATCACCGCCGTGTGGCCGTCTTGCACCAGGAGATCGGTCTCGGCCTCGCGCTTGAGGATAGTCGGATCGCCACGGGCCGACGTCTGGTTGAAGTCCGGCTCGTCGCGGTTGATCTTCACGTGCATCGCGATGGACCCGTCGGCGGTGACGTGCGGCTTCACCAGCAGCTGCAGCTTGGCTTCCTGGAAGGTGGTCTGCACGCCCTGCGCGCTGATCTGCGAGAACGGGATGAGCGTGCCTTGGTTGATGCGGGCCTCGCGGTTGTCGAGAGTCAGGATGCGCGGGCTCGATACGATGCGCACCATGCCACTCGCTTCCGCAGCCGACAGACGTACGCTCACGTTGAAGTTGCCGTCGGCGGAGCCGAGGCTCATGCCGAGCGCGCCACCCTGTCCGGTGCCGACGGCGGCCGGAAGGTTGACCGCGAAGTTCGGCGTGGCGATCTGCCGCTGGAAGGGCGACAGACCCGCGGTGCTGGTCTGGGCGTCGTAGTTGCCGCCGGCGAAGGTGGCCTTGGAAGGAAAGCCCACCCCGGTGGGGTTGCCGGTGGCCTCGGAGAAACTGGCGTCACCGCCCCACTGGATGCCGACGTCGCGCAGGTAGTTGCTCGTAGCCTCCACGATGCGCGCCTCGACGAGCACCTGCGGGGTCTGGGTGTCGAGGGAGCGCACCAGCTCCTCGATGAAGTTCAGGCTCTGGGTCACGTCGCGGGCGATGAGCACGTTGGTGCGCTCGTCGACGGCCAACGTGCCGCGCGGCGAGAGCAAATCCTTGGCGCGCTGTTGCAGGTCGTCGGCCGAGGCGTAGCTCACCGGGATCAGACGCGTCTCCAGCGGCGTGAGCTCGTACTCTTGTTTTGCTGCGGCGAGGCGCAGCTCGCGTTCCTTCTGCAGCGCGGCCAGCGGCGCCACCCGGATCAAGTTGCCCGACTTCAGCATGCCGAGCCCCTTGGCCTGCAGCACCACGTCGAGCGCCTGATCCCACGGCACGTTGCGCATGCGGATGGTCACGTTGCCGGTTACGTCGTCGGCAGTGACGACGTTGACGCGTCCCACGTCGGCCAAAAGACGCAGCACGTTGTGGATGTCGGCGTCCTTGAGGTCGAGGTCGATGCGGCGACCGCGGTACCGGCCACCGGCCGCCTGCGCCGGAACGGTCGACACGAACCCGGCCTCGGCGGAGTTGCGCGTTTCGGCGTCGAGGTCGAGCACGGAGGCGACCACCTTGCCGTCGGTGGGCCCGTCTTTTTCGCGCGCCACGATGCGCGTGGGCACGGTAGCTGGCTTCACGCCGGATCCGACCCGCTGCACTTCGCCACCCTGGATCGGCGAGGCCTGATTTTCCGGCGCGTCGAATGCCCACACCAGCTGTTCGCCGGAGGGCGTGAAGAACACCTCGCCCTTGTCGTCGCCGTCGCGATCGATCTCGATGATGGTGACCGAGCGACTCGGATCGCGGAACGCGGTCACGCTGCGAACCTTGCTGCCGTACGCCGTCACGTCGAGCACGCGTTCGAGCTCCTTCGGCAGATCGGCGCCGGCAAGCTCGAGACGCAGGCGCCCGGTCTTGGTCGCCTTGAGCGTGTAGCCGGGCTTGCCCGTGACGGCGAGCACGATGCGATCTTTCTTTGGTCTTCCGCTCCGCGGCGCGCCGCTTGCTTTCGGCGACTCGTCGACGGTTCGCTCGAAGCGTACGTCCGTGACCTTGGCCGACTTGGTGCCGGATTCGGTCCGGCGCAGCTCGGATGCTTCGCGCGTCGTGGGTCCGGGCGCCAGCAGAATGGACAGGTGGTCGGCGCCGCGCTGCACGCGAAAGAGCGCGGTCTTGCCCAATGAGATGTGCAGACGCGTCATCGTGCGCTGCTTGGTCTCTCCAGGGCCCGCGGTCTCGTGGAAGGTCTGCACGCGCAGCCCGGACACCACGCCGGCGCCGTTGCGCACCAGCACGTCGCCCTCGGTGAGAGACGCGCCGGGCAGGTCGACGATCAGACGCTGGCCGCTGTCTTTCGCAGCCGACATGGTCTTGGTCGTGGTGGCGCCCGCCGCGCTCTCTATGCGCACGTTGTAGCTGGGCTCGGCACTGGTCTGGACCCGCAGCTCCACGACGCCGCGATCGTCTGGCTCGAGCAAGTCGACCGAACGAACAGTCAGTGCGCTCGCCGCAGCCGGCGCCGCGATCGGTGCCTGGGCTGCGCTCGTGGTGGCGAGCGCGAGCGCACTCGCGAGGATGGGAACTAGAATGGTGGCGCGTGTTCGCATCGTGGGTCTGGCAAGAAGGCCGTGGGAGACCGGCACGAAAACGCTATCGGGAGCGGGCCGAAACGGCCCAATTTCTGGCAAGCGAGGCGGCCGGCTCGAGATCGACCGCGAGCTCCGCAACTTGCGCGGCTTTGCGGCGAGGCTGTCGGCTACTTCCCGCTCTGAGCGCTGTCCGAGTCGGCCAGCTGGCGGTAGTGCGAAAACAGTTCCAGCACCCGCGGCCTGGAGACCTTGGCGCCCGGCGGTCCGTGCTCGATCGCATCCAGCGCTTCGCGGGCGAGGGCAAGCGGCAGTCTGGTGAAGGCCTGCACGCCCGAGGGTGCGCCGCCGCGCTCGAGCGCAGCCGCGTAGCGTTCGGCCGCCTGCAGATCCTCCCGGGCGAGCGCAAACAGCATGGCCTTGTCGACCCCTTCCGGGATGAAGATGCGATCTTCCGTGGCGTCGGCGGCTTCGTCTTTGAGGATGTTCACCAGTTGCAGGCCCTCGCCGAACAGACGTTCTTCGCGGCGCAGCTCGGGCAGCTGGCCCCGCAATGAAGGTGTATCATGCACAAATACGTCGGTAAGGAGCTCACCGACGATGCCGGCCACCGTGTAGCAGTACCGTCGGAGCTCTTCAAAGCTGCGCAGGCGCACGGTGCGGCGCGGCTGCTCGGGCCCGCCTTCGCGCAGCACGTCGCGCATGCCGAGGGTGGTGCGCAACGTGTGGGCGCGAACGACGGCGGCGCTGCTGCCGAGCCGTTCCAAGCTTTGCAGCAAAGAAGGAGTGAGCGCGAGCAAGCGCCGGTAGCCGGGGTGCTGGACGGGCGGATCGGTACGCCACGAGTGGGCTACTGCGCTGGCGTCTCCCTGTCCGTTCAGCAGATCTGCAAAGCACTGCAGCGCAGCGGCGCGATCGTTGCGGGTCCATGTTTCGGCGTCCTCCAGCGTGTCGGCAACGCGAAAAAGGAGGTACGCGACGGAGACGGTTCGCCGAGACGGCTCGGGCAAAAGCGGGATCGCCAGGGCGAACGTGCGACTGGTCTCGACCAGCAGCTGGTCGAGCATTTCTCCCGAGAGCCCCAACTCAGACATTCCGCCACCAACTCTACCCACGAAAGCCTTTCCATACGAGTGGTCGTCCGGGCCGCCTCGGGCCCGCGCACTTCGAGAGTGTACTCGCGCACGACGGCCGCTCGTTGGCGTGCGCTGGCTACTGCTGCACGTCGGACTGGGTGAAGCGCGACGTGTTCACGAACTCACCGGCGTCGACGCGCCACACGAGGAAGTCGGAGAGGACCTGGCCCTTGTTGTCGAAGTCGAGGGAGCCGGACGCACCCACGTAGTCGATGTCTTCGCCGCGGCGGATCGCCTGCAGGGCGTCGCCCACGTTCTTCGGACCGTACGCGGTACCGAGCTTCGAGACGCGCAAGAGTGCGTCGCTGACGGCGGCGCCGTCTGCGCCGACGCCCGCGGCCTCGAGGGCCAGCGCGGTCACGATCACGGCGTCGTAGGCGTTGGCCGAGAGGCCCGTGCCCACGCCCGGAAACTGCGATTCGAACAGCGTGCGGAAGGGGCTGAAGTTCAGCGTGTCGCCCTGGGTGTTGGCGGCAACCATGCGCACGCCGTCGGCAAGGTTGGTCGACGTGGCGATGGCGGGATCCTCGAGGCTGTTCTTCAAAAAGGCGTCGGTGCGTAGCGCGTTCGAGCCGAAGGTTTGGAACGAGCCCCACTCCTTGCCGGCCGTGGTGAGCGCCTGCCGGAACGAGCGCACGTAGT
>JAYUXI010000611.1:0-6770 GCA_043753085.1 Myxococcales bacterium
ATGCGCGAGAAGATCCAGGGCGTCGCCATGCCGGCGGGCCGCAACGAAGACGACTTCGATCCCGGCGCCAAGTACCACGTACCCGCCAGCACCCCGTACGCTCGGTACTTCCTCGCGCGCATCTACCAGTTCCAGTTCTACAAGGCGCTCTGCGCGGCATCGGGCCACCAAGGACCGCTTGCAGAATGCACGTTCTTCGGCAGCAAGCCGGCCGGTGACAAGCTGCAGGCCATGCTGGCGCTGGGCGCGAGCAAACCGTGGCCCGAGGCCATGAAGGCCATCACCGGCCAGAGCAAAGCCGACGCTGGCCCGCTGCTCGAGTACTTCCAGCCCCTGCGTGCGTTCTTCAAGGACGCGAACAAGGGCCAAACCTGCGGTTACTGAGCGCTCGGTGTCACCCGCTCAGTTGGGCCCACTCGGGGCTTTTTTCCCGCAGCGCCCTTCGATGCAGGTGAGTGTTGTGCCGCAGCAATCGCCGTCTCCGGCGCAATTCTCGAACTCGTTCGAGCAGGTGTTCACTGCGTTCGAGCACACCAACGCGCCGCCGGCGCCTGGACGGCAGAAGCCGCCGCAGCACTCGTCGCCGGCCTCGCAGCCGTTGCCGTCGGCGCGGCACGGGTCGACGACCCAGAAGCCGCGCGAGTTGCCGGCCATGAGCTCCTGCGCCGGCAAGTAGAACGCGGGGTGCGACGGATCCTGACCCGGCGGCGCGTTCAGATCGATGGCGGCCACCCAGAGCTTTTTGGTGGTGGGCTCGACCGACAGGTTCTTGAAGCGCGGATCGCTCCACCACGGGTTGACGGTGGCGATGTTGCCGTACAGGCGGCGGCTGGTGAACACGATCCACGCGTAGCCGCCCGACACTACGGGGCTGGCAGCGGGCTCGTAGTTGAGCGTGGTGTCGTCGGTGTGCGCGTTGTCGCCGGTCGGGCTGATGTCCTTGCCGTTCAGGCGGTCGAGGCGAACGCGCTGGCGCGTCGCGAGGTCGAACATCCACAGCTCGGCGCGAGTGCCCTTGTCGCTGCTTGCTCCGCAGCGGTAGTTGGCTGCGTTCGTGTCGCCTTCACACTCGCCGTTGCTGCGATTGCCACCGAAGTTCTCGAGACCGCCGCGATCGTTTGGACGCACCGCCAGCTCGTAGAGCAATCCGCCACCACCCGGCAAGAACGAGGGCCACACCGGGTGCTGCCCGGCGGCCACGGTAAACAGATCGTCGATGCCGCCGAACGTGAACGACGCGGAATCGTACGACATCATCGACAGCGTGCGCTGGTCGCCGCCGGCGCCGCCGTAACGATTGAAGGCGACCGCGTTGCCACTCGGTGAGAACGTCGGGAAGGCCATCACCAGATCATCGGGCAACCCCACCGTGGGCTGCAACGTCGCGTTGGCGGCGCCGCCGCCTTCGGGCACGTGATACAGCTTGCTCGGACCGTGCAGGTCGCTGAGGAAGAACTTGCCGTCGGGCGTGGGGCCAGGCCACGTGAACGTCGCACTCTCCGCGCCGCGAGGGATCTTGGTCTCGGTCCCGTTGCTGAGATCGAACGAGCTCTGTTTGTCGTCGGCGTTGTAGTGGGTGAGCAACCGACTGCCGTCGAGCGAGACCGTGTGGCAGACGTAGCACTGGTCGGCGTTGCCATTGCCGCCCGCCACCAGCGCCGGATCGGTAGAATTGCCTTTGATGGAGAGCGTGGCGCCGCCAAACTTGCCGTTCTCGAACGCGCCACCGGTAGACTGGATCGCGCCGTCGAAGTTCTTGGCGAGACTGGTGCCGTACGAGTTGTAATAGACGATGCCCTTGAGCGGCGAGCTCGAGATCTTCCAGCGCTCTTCGATGGGTCCGTACGCCTGCCCGCCCTTGGCGAAGGTCAAACGCACGATCAGATCCTCGCCCTGGTTCGAGAGCGTCGCCGCTTTCCACACCTGCGCCGGCAGCGGGTGGTTCTTGAAGGTCGGCGCGTTCCTCGCAAACGTGCCCGTCCACGAGTAGTGCGCTTCCTGGACGTCGATGCGCACTGCATCGAAGTTGCTCGTCGCGCCGTCCCGCCATTGCAGCTGCGGCGCGAGAATTCCCCGCGGCCAGACCGTCTGGTCGTACGGATACAGCCACGCGAGGTCCGGCGCGGCGGTGGCAGCGCCCATCAGGACCGCGCGCGTCGCGGCGTCGACGGGGCCGCCCTCCGCGTCGCCCCCGACGCCGCCTCGACCCCCCGCGCCGCCGCTGCCCGCGTCGCTTTCGGTGCTGCCGTTCTGCTCGCCGCGCAGCGTGACCGTGATCTTCGCCGTGGCCTGCGAGCTGCCCGCCGTGGCGATCACCGTGCCGACGCCGCCGAGCAAGCCGGACGCGGTGAAGACGCCCTGCCCGTCGATCGAGCCGAGCTCGCCGCGGTCGAGAGTCCAGCCGGCCGTGACCGGCGCGCCGTCACCGAGCGCACGAAACGCGGCGGGAGTCGCGGGCTGGCCGGTGGTGATCGCGACGGTGGCTTCGGCCGGATCGATCACGAAGCTCTGGTAGGTCGACGTGCTGCCGTCGCCGCCGGAGGTGCCGCCCGAGGCGCCGACTCCGATGCCGCCGTTGCTGCTGGCGCCTCCGCCGTTGCCCGAGCTCGACTGGCCGTCCGAAACGAAACCGCTCTCGGTCGAAGTGCCGCACGCCACGGCGAACCCGAGCGCAGTCACGAGGAGGAGCGAAAAATGTTTGACGCGCGCTGATCTCATCTCGTTCGATGATGACTGGACCGCGTGCTCCTCGCCAGAACGGGTGGTATCTACCCGTATTTCCGTAAGGCGATGAAGGCGTGTGCACACACGTGGACGCACCGAGCTACTGGTTCCCAGCTGATCCAGCTGCACGCGTGCAGACCCCAGGCGCGCCGCCGCCTGTCTCGCGCGTCCCGGCGAATCACCCGGCGGCACGTGCAACGAGCGAAGCGCACGAGTCCAACCGAGCTTGGCATGCGAGCTGCTATCGTTCGAGAGGCATGAGTACCCTCCGCGTCTTCACCGCTCTGGTCTCCATGGGATTGGTTGCATGCGTCACGCAGATCGAGGATCTCAGCGACGAGGAGCGAGCCGAGCTCGAGAACGACGGTGCCGCCCGCACGGCCGACGATGCGATCGGCGTGTCGCAGCAGGCGCTGAGCGAGGGCGACTACGACAAGACGAAGGCGGACAACCTCGGCAACAAGGCCAGAGCCGGCGCACCGGGCACGTTCAAGTACTGTTACCGCTTCGTGAAGAGGCACCTCACGTCGGCGGGCTTCACGGTGCCGGCCGAGTTGAGCGGCGCCAGCTACGGTGGGCACGCCGCAGACTTCATCAAGTTCGCGTCGGAGAAAGCCGACAAGCTCCGCGCCATGGGTCTCGGCCACGTGTCGGTCGCCAGAGGCGAGAAGTACCCGCTCGGCACGGTGGTGGTGTACCCCCGCGGCGCCTGTGGCTACAGCCCCAAGTCTGGCCACATCGAGGTCGTGTGCGACGCGAACGGCACCCGCGGCTGCAGTGACTTCAACGGCCGGCTCGGCGCGGTGGCCCGCCCCCGCTGCTCCGGATCACAGTCGTTCTTGCCGGGCGGCAAGGCGTCCACGAGCGAAAGCTGCGTCGACAAACAAGACGGCTACTACTGCAGCGCGGTGAGTCCGGGCGCGGCCTACCAGTGCAGGAACAAGTCTCGCGGCAGCGCCCTGTTCTGCGAGGGCGGGACCAGCAGCGGCACGGTCTGCGGCACGGCCGACCAGAGGGCCAACGTCGCCGACGGCAAGCTGACGTGCAGCGCAGCGTCCAGCACCGGCTTCTCCGGCGGCGGTTTGTCGGGCAGCAGCACCAGTGACTTGCCCGGTACGAGCGACGCCAGCCCCGCGGTCAACCAGTACCTCAGTGGTCGCACCCAGAACGGCGTGGGCGGCGCGCAGGCCCACGTCACCGAAGTCGTCGCCGACACTCCTCTCGTTCCGGTCGACTGAATCCCCGTACGATCCAAAGGCAATCCCATGAAACTCGGCCTCGCCCCGCCCTTCTTCGCGCTCGCTGCCTTGGCCCTTGCCAGCGGGTGCAAAGGTGCATCCAACACGTCGATTCCCACGGACGGCACCGGCGGCCCCAGCATCGACTCGACCCTCGCTCCCACAGAGGCAGACAAGTGCTTCGAGAAGTGCGACGTCGACCACCAGGCCGGCAACGCCAAGTTCGAGGCGCTCGACGCCTGCATGGAAGACAAGTGCAAGGACATCGACGACTCCACTGACAACCGTCCGTCGTGCGCAGCCATCGACCAAGGCAAAGTGACGTACAGCTACGCGCCGACCGACAAGTGCATGGCCACCGCGTGCTGCGCGCTCGCACAGGCCTGCGCCGACGACGCAGCCTGCGCGGGCCTGTCGGCGTGCTTCACCCGCTGCTCCGGAATGCGCTGAGCGTCGTGTGATGATCCCGCGTGCCGCTGCGCGCCGCCGCGGTTCCAAGGCCCTGGACCAATGCCAGGCACCCAAGTGCAAGACCGACTGCGGGTTCTAGCCCGCGGGCGCACCAGACTGGCGACCGCACGAGGCATCGAGTAAGGAGCGTCCGTGGCAAACAAGCGCGTCGAGCTGCACATTCGAGGACGGGTCCAGGGGGTCTTCTTTCGGGCCGCCACGCAACGTGAAGCCAGGCGCCTGGGCCTGACCGGCTGGGTCAAAAACCGCACCGACGGCAGCATTCTGGTGCTGGCCGAAGGCGAGGAGAACGCCATCCGCGAGCTCACCAGCTGGGCGCACCACGGCCCATCGGCCGCGCGCGTCGACCACGTCGAGGTACGCTGGCGCGGATACACGGGCGACCACCCGGACTTCGGCATCCAAGACTAGCGGCATGCAGCTCGCACTCGTAGTCGTGTTCGCCGTGGTGCTCACCGGCCCCGTCGCGGCGGCGGAGCCGGCGCCCGCCGTGAGCGCGGCGCCGACAGGCAGTGTGGCGTCAGCCAACCTCGGCGAGCTCGGCGAGCTCGACGCGATCCTCGCGCGCGTCACCGCCGAGTCGGTCAGCCCCGACGCGCGCAAGGCCGCCGCCAACGAAGCCACGTCTCTCGGCAGCGACGCGATACCGGCACTCGGCAAGAAGCTCGCAGAGCTGCGCAAGGGACCCACCGGCAGCATCATCGCCGTGTTCAACCTGCTGCGCGATCAGATCCCGAGCGGAATCAACGGCGACTCGTTCGACCTCGTGGATGCACTTTGCAAGTTTCCCAAGACCGACGGCCCCGGCTGGAAGGCGGCGCTGCAAACGGCGGTGGTGCTGCGCGCGCTCGCCCACACCAGCGAAACGCGCGCCATCCGCGACGTCGTCGGCTATGTCGATGCGCACGACGGCGCCTTCCGCGTCGACGTGAGCCGAATCCTCAAGAAGCTCGGCGAGCAAGCGATTCCTGCGCTGATCGAGGCCAAACGCAGCTCGGTCGAAGTGCGCAAGTTCGCCGGCCGCGAGCTGGAAGCGCAGGGCAAGCGCACTGCCGGCGACATGGTCCAGGTGAAAAGCGCAGTGGTGCAGGGCGACGTATTGCGTGCGTTCGGCACCAACCACGACACCGACGCACTCACCGTGGTGCTGTCCTTCGTGAACTCGGATCGCGCGCTGGTGCGGCAGGCCGCGCGCGACGCGCTGGCCTTGTACGGCCAGGACGGCAAGTGGAAGCTCAAAGAGGCGTACACCACGCTGACCGGACAGAGCGCGCAAGAGGGCTGGAACTCCGAAGAGATCGCCCGCGAGCTGTTCACCGCGTACGACGAGGTTCGGCTCGAAGAGGCCAACCGGGTGCTCGACCAAGGCCTGGCGCTCGCCAAAGCCGGCACGCTCGAAGCCGCCGTCGCCGAGCTCGATCGCGCGCTGGCCATGCAACCGCTCCTCGACCGGCGGCGCGAGATGATTGCAATCTACATCGCATACGCGCAGACGCTGGTGGATGCGAACCCGGACAAGACGCTCGACTTGTACAAGCGCGCACTCCGTCTCGATCCCGAGGCCGAGCGCAAGGCGAAGATCGCGGCCATGATCAGTTACCTCGAAGGCAAAGCGTTGCAGCGTCAGGGCCTTGCCGACACGGAGCCGTTTCGCCGCGCCGCCGAGCTGGATCCCACGCTCGTCGAAGCCAAGGCCGAGCTGGACCGGCTCACCGACACGAAGGAGTCACGCAAAGAGCGGGTGCGTCGCTGGGCCGCGGCCGGCGCGTTGTTGCTGGTGGCGCTGGCTGGCATCTTGCTGTTTCCGCGGCGTCACCTCGGTCGTCGTGGCGAAACGTGACGCGGCTCTGGAGCGGAGGCGCCGACGCCCCTAGCGCGCGGCAGTGCCAAGGCCATGAGCGTCAAGGAACGCCTGCATCTTCGGCCATTTCACGCCGAGAAACGCGAAGTCGCCGGCAGCACTGGTGCCACCCGCAGGAGTCACTCGACCACGGTGTTGCAGCGCCGGGGCCCACGTGCAGACTCGACAAGCGAGCGTGAGACCCTGTCAGTGACCCTCTCGCAGACGCATAGCCGAGGCCACTCACGAGAATTCGGCAGCCCAAACCGCCTGGCACGCCGGCCGTTCATGCTAGTCGCGCTCGTCATGAACGAGATTGCGGTCGCCACGGCCCTTGGCGTTTCGGTCGGCCTCGCTGTGTACTACGCCCGTAAGGGCAAGCAAGACAGTGACCTGAGTAGCAAGATCACGGCGCTGTTGGCCGATGGCACGGAGCGCACCGTGCCGGAGCTGGCCCTCCTGCTGGGAATGAAGGACTCCTTCATGAACTGCGGAAA
>JAYUXI010000612.1:0-2751 GCA_043753085.1 Myxococcales bacterium
TGCGAATCGCAGTCTCGAGCGTGGGGAACGCACCGTCTTCGTTGAGCCGAGGCCCGAACATGAGCGCATATCGATGCGGCGCGGCGAGCGCGAACCCGACGTAGGAACGCAGCACGGACAGGAGACGCGCGTGGGCACTACCGGGGCCGGCGGCAGCGGTGGCTACATCGCGCGCGAGCTCGTCGAAGCCTTCTTCGGCAAGCGCAGCAAGGAGGGCCCGCTTGTCGGCGAAGTGACGGTACGCCGCGGTGTGGTCGACGCCGACGCGTTTGCCCAGCGCCCGGAAGGACAAGGCTTCGGCGCCGCCCGCCGCGAGCGTCGCGAGCGCAGCGTCCAGCAGCGCGCGCCGCAGATCCCCGTGGTGGTAGCTCTTCTTCGTGGGCACGTGCGCACTCTATGCGGACGCCGCGCGGTTGTGCCGGCCTCCGGGCGAGCAAGTTGACACCGAGCAGCCACTCGGTAACGCCCGTGCTCGACGGCGCGAGCGAATCGCCCTCCTGTCCCCATCGACAGCCGGCGTACACGCCCATGCATTCGCGCCGCGCGTGTGCTAGTGGTGTCCGAACCGTTCGCGGGGTGTAGCACAGCCTGGTAGTGCGCGAGCTTTGGGTGCTCGAGGCCGTGGGTTCGAATCCCTCCACCCCGACTGTTTGGTCGAATCGGCCAGTACATCAGGCCTTTCGTGAGCCGCTCGAAGCCAGTGGCCCACCAGTTACCCAGCTCAGTGGGCGTTGCCCAGCTTCGCGATGCCACTTGCAGGGCCGAACTCGTGGCGTGAACGTACCTGGCCGTCATCGCCATTTTTTCGAATGGCCTGCGAGCATCCTGACCGCCTCGACACTCCCTCCGCGCCGGATGAGCGTGGAGCAGAAGAGGTGCCGAAGGCTATGGATGTTACGCGCGGGAAGCTGCAACCTCCCCGCGATGTGGTTCAGCGCGCTGAAAACGAATTGCCGCGTCGGAGTGCGGCCGTTCGAGTTGAGCACCCGGCGAGCGCGCGGCGTCTTGAGCGCAACGCGACGTGCAGGTGAGGCGGCGGCTGCGGAGCGCGCGCGGACAACGCGCGCCTTGTTGTTCTTCGGCGTGAGTACCTCGCGGTCAGACAATGCACGACGGATGGTGAACCAGCTGCCGGCGGGATCGACGTCCTGGACCACCATGGCGAGAACCTCGCCAAGACGACATCCGGCGAACGCGGCCAGCGCGATCGCCAGCTCGAGCCACGGCTGAGCGGGCCCACCGAAGCGCCGAAGGCGGGCGGCGCGCAGCGGAGCGGCAACGGGATATTGGGCAACGTCGAACAGCTGGTCACGCCGCTGCGCAACGCCATAAACGCGAGCCGCGGCCTGCCGCGCCGCCTCGCTCTGCCCAACCGCCGCTTTCACCGGCATGTGGGCGCCTTCGCCGACCGCACCTTCGTGTCGAACCTGATGGCCCGCCCGGTCTACGATCCGAAGCAGATGGCCAGCTGGATTGCCGCGCCGAAGCAGGGCATCAAGGGACGTCCGGTCGACTTCGAGTACGTGCGCCGAAACGCGCTCTAACGCTTCCGTCTATCTCGAACCTATTCTCGCGAGTACGCTGCGTAGATGTTCCTCGCGCGGAATCCACTTCGAGCCCTCTCGCTATTCACCCCGTTTTTCCTGGCGGCAGCATCCGCGTGTGTGGGGGGCGATCCGGAGCCCACTCCTGGCGGGGCAGGCGCCTCTTCCTCTGGATCTGGCGGACAGGCGTCGTCGGGCGCAGCCTCGTCGTCTTCTGGTTCTGGCGCGTCCGAACCCGACGCAGGGAAAGTGCCCGATGCGGCGGCCCCCGTGATTGCCTTTTGCGCGGAGCAGCCGGCAGCCACCCGGAAGTTTTGCGAGGACTTCGAGAACGCGGGCGCAGCGCTGGGAGACTGGAGCTACGTTCCGCCTGCCAACTCTGGCTTTTCGCTAACGAGCGAGCCGAACCGAGGAAAGGTGCTGTACTTCGACCTCACCGCGTCGGACGCGGGCCCAGTCGGCGCGGTGCTCGGCAAGGTGCTCGAGCCTGTCAGCCTGCCGTACGTCGTCGAGTACGACATGCGAGTGAACGAGCACCCACCGTCCCAGGCGCTGTATCCTTTCAACGGCTTCATTTCCGGACGATTCAACAATGGCTTCGAGTTGCGGTACGGCGTGGCGCAGGGAATGCCGCAGCTCGGTGGTGGCAGCACAAGCGGAAAAGATGGGGGATTCGGGCCCGATGGCCTGAATCCGTACACCAGCTCCACGCCCAACAATCTTGCCGAAGTGAAGGACATTGGCTTCAACGCCTGGTTTCATGTGCGCATTCAAGCGTCCGCTACTGGCGACGCAGAAGTTACCTTCCAAAACACCGAAGGCGTCGTCACGCGGCGGGGAGGACAGCTTGCCCAGCTCACGTCATTTTCCCTCGGCTTCGAGAGTGGCCTGACACAACGCTGGACCGTGTTCTTCGACAACGTGCTGGTACGCACTGGCAACTAGTACCTCACCCGCCTGACCTCAATCGAGGAGGTCGGTAGTCGAATTTGCGCCGAGCGCCGCGGCGGGTGAAGCGCCAGTCGATGGTCCGCCGATCGCGGTTTGCTTGCAGCCGCCATGCTCCGGTCTCGGACGCCAAACGGTCGATGGTGCCGAGGCGTCGCTTGCCGAGACATTCGCGTGCCACCATCCCAATCGCGATCTCTGCCTGGTTGAGCCAGCTGCCGTGCTTGGGTGTGTGATGCACGCGAAAGCGAGCCCAGAG
>JAYUXI010000613.1:0-6768 GCA_043753085.1 Myxococcales bacterium
GCCATCGTCATCTCCGGCTTCAAGAGCGCGTTCTTGCCCTTCCACGTGAAGCAGCAGTACCTGCGCCAGGTGTCCGAGGAGCTCGCGGCGTTCACGGAGGAGGGCCCGGACTCGGTGCGTCCAGCCGCAGCCGCCGACCTCGTGCGGTCACCGAGTCTTCCGTAGCGACGTCCCCTTCAAGCGACGCGTGTGGCGGCGCGTTCAGGGCGCCGCTTGCATCGAGCTCGGTACGCTCGGTACGCATCGACGCATCGACGCATCGACGCACTGCGGGAGCGTCGGATGTCCGGGGCCAGGTCGTTGCAGGCCAGCGACGATGGGCTGCGCGTCTTCCGATTCCAGCCGCGCCGGGTGCCCGCGCATCGGCACGGAGCTCAGGGCACCTCTTGGAATCTCAGCGTACACCGCCCCTCGCGGCACTCGAGACTCCGCGTGCAGTACTCCGTCTTCACTGGCTTGCTCGTACCGCAGCGTGGCGCGGCGGCGCGCGCAGCCTCGTAGCGCGCTCGCTCGGATTTCGCGATCGCTCCCGTGCAGCTCTCTCCGTCGCAAAGATCCGCGTTCACCGCAACGCAATCGTCGACCGTGGCGCAGGCGACGCCGTAGCCACTCATGTCGAGCTCGCTTTGTGGTCCTGGCTCGCATCGACCGCGCTCGCAGCGCCCGATGATGTACCAATCACACACCTCCCAGCACTGTGGCCTGTCGAAGCATTGCGTGCGCGTCGCCTCCGCTACGTAGGCCTCCCAATACTCTTGGCTGGCCAGGCGGTTGATGGCGGCCTCGGGGCACATGCACTCGCGACAGGGACCCACCGCGACCGCCTGGCACTCGGTGTTGTACCGGCAACTGCGATCGTAGTCGGCAACGTCGAGCTCCCAAAGAGGGGGCAACGCTGAATCCGCCTGCGGGCTCGAAGCGTCGCCGTCCGCAGCGCCGCGATCTTTGGGAGAATCTGTGAGTTCGTTGCAGGCCGCAATCCAGAGAAGGGCCGTGCTCGGAACGAGCCAGCGAGTGATCATCATTGCGTGAGTAAAACATGCTGCGGCGCTCTGGGGGCCGCCTTCTTCGAGAATCATTCGCCGGAATTGGCCGAAGCAACAGGTCTCCTCCACCCCGAGCACTTCACCTCGATGTGGCCGTCTACATTGCTTCGACGGTCACGAGTTCCCTCGTCCAAGCTCCGGCGAGACAAGTCCGTTCCCGCGCTGATTCCACCGCCACAAGTAGCCGCGGCAGGATCACCGGACGCAGCACGACGCGTCCACACGCCGCGCCGGTACTCGGCTCCCGCAACTCCAGGACCGCATCCACCGCCTCCTCGTGCGGCGTCGGGTATAAAATCGTGGCGGTGCCGGGTCGAGGCTGCGCGAGCGCGTACAGCGACAGCTGGTAAAACATGTCGCGTGGAAGTGCCCACGCCCAGAGGTCCCGGTACTTCGCATCCAGTACCAACGACCGGTCCCCTTTGCTCACGAGGAAGTCTGGCCGAGGCCTGGGCGCCCTGCGACCACACGGGTTCGCTCCCTTCTGAAACCGGACGAGCTCCCTCAACGCCACCTCGGTCTCTACGTGGCAATCCGGCAGGCTCTCGCGCAAGAACCGCTCCACCAGGCGCTGAAAGAAGCGGTTCATGTCGAAGTGGAAACCGCGGAGCGACACCAGCTCCGCGCCCTCGAAAGACGGATGCATTGCCTCGTAAATCAGCTCGATCAGTCGCAGCGCCCCCGTGTATCCGGCAGTCAGCCGTGAGAGCGCTCGTTGCGCATCCGTCAAGAGGCGCCGTGTAAGCGGCACTCGCTCCACCGCCACTTCGAAACCAGCCGCGAGACTTCGGAGCGACGCGCGCAGTCCCGCGTCCCCCGCAATCGAAGCGGCGAGGTCCAGTCCGGCTCGGAGTACGCGATTCAGCACGAAGTCGGAGCTGCGTTCGTGAAAGGTGCTCGGCAGGCGGCCGTCGAGCAGAAAACCGCCGTTCGCCACCTGGCGCATGTGCTGACGGCCGCGCGGACTGGCAAGTGCTTCGGTTCGCTCCACGTAACGTCGCGTGAGACCCCGCCGCACCAACACGCTCACCTCCCGCAGCAGCTCGTGAGCTAGCAGATCGGGCAGCAGCTCGTCATCCGTGGCAAAGACGGCCTCCTCGAGGAGCTGCACGTCGGGCAGTCGATACGCGTAGCGAAGTAGACGCAGGAACATATCCGAGGCCATTTTGGGCCGTATCGTCACGGTCACGTTCCCAAGCGGGATCCGGCCGACGAACGAGCTACTTCGGAACACCACTCCCGAACGAAGCTCCTGCACCTCCAGCACATTGAACCGCGCGAGATCTGCCAGCTGGCTCCGGCCCTCCGGTGTGAGCACGAGATCGGCCAGCGCGGGATCCTGCTCGGGGCCGCGCCGCTCCCACTCATGCATCTCCACGACGTACGTCATGTCGGGAGCTCGTCCTCTTCGTCGTCTTCCTCCTGGAGCTTGGCGTTGTCAGCCTCCGCCGCGATACTCATCTGTGCCGCGCCAAGGCCGTCGAACGAGTGAAGCAGCGCCGCGCAGAGCGCATCGTGATTGCCCACTTGAAAGAGGCCGTCGTCGATCCGTCGCTCGGCCACGCGGACGATACGGTCGCCGAGAATCTTCGCAAGCGCGGCGAAGTCTTCGTAACAGTACTCCTCGAGCAGCGGCACGATGTCGTCTCGGAGAATGTCGACGAAGCGCGCCAGGTCGGGTACGACCACGCCACCAGGCATCAAGTAGGCGTGGCCGACCTGCAGGTGCCGCGCATCGCGTCCGGCGTGCTGCAGGACGCGATGGTTCAGGAGGTCGAGCCAACCCGCCAGGGGTATGCCCCCAAGGATGGTTGCACCGAGCGCGCGCGGATCAGGCATCATCTCGATGAACGCGAATCGCCGACGGAGCGCTGCATCGAGCAACGCGATGGACCGGTCCGCCGTGTTCATCGTGCCCACAACGAAGACGTTGTCGGGGACCACGAAGCGTTCGCCCGAGACAGCGAGAGTGACCGGCTTGCCGCGCTTGTCCTTCTCGAGAACCGTGAGCAGCTCGCCGAAGATGCGTGGAACGTCGCCTCGATTCAGCTCATCGATCAACAGGACGTACGGCCGTCCCTTCGGGTCGGACGATGCGCGTTGGCACAGCGCCTTGAAGATCCCGTCGCGCCGGCGGAAGGAGAGGCCTCCTTCGTGTTCGGGGCGATAGCCCTCGACGAATTCCTCGTACCCGAACGACGGGTGGAACGTGCACATCTCGAACGCCCGGCGCTCTTCGACCTCCGCGCGCTCCGCCGCCGACAGCGCGGTGGAGTCCTTCCCGAACCAGCCGCGCGCAATCACCTCGAGGATGGCGCGCTCCGCCCAGTGGGTCTTTCCCGTGCCGGGCGGTCCGTACAGGATGACCTGCCTCTTTCGCTCGAGAGCTTGCTGGATGCGTCCGACAGTTCCTGTCAAAGCCGCCAGCGGCTGAACGGACGGTCGAGGAGCTGCGGTGGGCGTCAGCGGGGTGGAAACACCAAAAAGCCGGCGTTGAATCTCCACCTGATTCGGCAGCTTGTTCATCGGCCGGAAGGTCGTGCACGGCGGCTCGATGAGGGGCAGTTGGCCGCCGCCGCTGACGAGCCACTTCACGGGGCGCCGGTGTGGGTAGGGACCGTCTCCCTCTTGGTACCGGTACGGTCCCGCCACGATGCCGATCCCGCGCACCTCGCGGCCGTCCATTGCGACGATAACGTCTCCCTCCTTGGCTTTCGCGACGAAGGAGAGAATCTCGCCTGCCGCAGTGGAGACGCTGATCTTGGTTTTCAGGAACGTGCCGAGCAGCATGGTGAGACGCTGCCTGGATTCGGCCGTGTCGCCATACGTCGAGAGCTCGCCGGTCTCGCCAAAGCCAATCGCGGCGAACGCCCCCGCCGCCATGCGCGGCCACTCGCTGAGTCCGTCTGCGGTGGTCCCGACGCGCCAGTAGCCGACGGGCGGTCCGTTTCGAACCAGCAGCACGCGCGTCAGCGTGGAGAGCGGCAGGTCGAGGGACCGCGCCACGTCTGCGAACTTTGCCGCGTTGGCGTAGCGCCCGGTAGACGGCAAGCGCAGTAGCTTCACGAGATGATGCGCCTGGTAACGCTCCGAGTGAAACTCGTCGAGCACGGTGGGGTGCATTAGCGCGAAGTACTTGTGCCCCCACCCGGTGTCAGCGATCTCCGGAGCTACCTCATCGAGCCGTGCCTGCAACGCGTCGTAATCGCGATGACGAGACGCGGTGAACTCGTCCAGCACCGCCGAGCCTGCAACCAGCTGGTCGCGCTGCATGCGTGCCTTACGGATCGCTTTGGTAGCCGAGAGCTTCACCTGCGCATTCGCGGAACCGGTCCACCACTCGCCACTCTCTGCCCGCTGGTACAGACCGAACTTGAGCGCGCTACCCCCCGAGATACTGCCAAACGAGGCGGGGAACTCGTCGTCGTCCTTGAACTCCAGCCAATACACGAGACTGTTCGCTGCGCCGCGCTCGTGCAGTTTGTTGAGAAGGTCGGCGCCTTCCAGGCGACGCAGAACGTCGGGGCCAAACTTGCTTCGAAAGCGGGTCTGGAAAACCGCCAGCTCCTCGGGGCTCGGAACCTGTCCCTCCGCAACGAGCTGAGTGGCGAGGGACGTGAGCTGTCGCTTGATGGTGTCGGGGAGAGTTTCGTCGGTCGGGCTTGGCGAACGCTGCGGTTCGTCGACGTCGATGCCCTCTTCCTCGGACTGGTCGCCGGACCGGTATCTGGCCGCCACGGACGCCGCCGTGGCGCGCGCATCGATTGGTCCTGACACGCGCCCCTTCTCTGTCACTCCCCACAGGCCGCGGCCTGCGCTCTCGAGATGCCCTGACTTCTTCAGATAAGTGCGCGCCCACGCGATGCGGTAGCTGACAGCGCTGCGGTCAGGCTTGTCCGCCTTGTGAGGGATCGCGCAAACCTCAGGGGAGAGCCCCATACTCTCGATGACCGCGCGGTCGATGTCGTCGGTAGGCAGCGAAACTGCGTGCGCCCGAAGGACCTCGAGCACGGGATTCATGTACTCCTGGTAGACAGGCACCGCGGTCGACTGGTGGATGGATTCGTCCATTCACAACGAGTACGGCGATGCGAAGCCGGTGTCGATGACCGAGCGGCACCACTCGAGAAGTGGGTTCCTCCTCTGCCGCCGAAGCGATACCCATCGAGGATATCGCTCGCCTCCTCCTCGTGTGGCTCTCTGCAATTGCGGCCAACAGCGACATCGGAAAGCCATCTTCATCGGCCGTCGGCTCACGAGCTCCGCGTCCCGTCTGCGTGTGCAGCCACCGCGCCGCCCCACGCACAGCAGATAGCTCTCCACCATCTCGAGCGCGAACGGCTCCGGCAGGCAGTCCTGGAACTTCGACAGACGGTAGTTCGGCAGGCGCGCCATCAGCGCCTTGCGCACGTCGTCTGCAACACCAGGTCGAGATCGCCCACGTCGATGCCGAGCTCCAGGGTCGACGCGTACACGATGCAAGCGTTCGTGCCGATGTGCGAAGCGCGCCTCCGCCGACTGCCGCTCGTCGAGCGACACCAAGCTGTGGTGCACGAACACGTCGATCGACGTGCCGCGCATCCGTTCGGCCACCGACTCCGTCAGCGCGCGCAATGCTTGGGTGCAACGCCACGGACAGCAAAAAAGCAGCATGGCAAGCTGCTAGCCCGACCGGCATGAAGGCTGCCGCTTTCAAGACGAAAGCGACCACGCACGCTGGCGCTGCGCGTCGTTGTCGATGCCGGCCACGACGGTTGGATCGAACCGAAGTGCGCCGAGCGGACCCCCGGCAACATGCGCCGGGGCGCCGCGGGGGTGGGCCAGGCTTACTGCGTCGCGAGCTGCCCATCGTTCAAGAGCAGGAGGTTCGGGAGCATGCCGCCCGGCATCGAAGGGCTGCCCGCGCCGAGCACGGCCTGGATGCCCGATGCCCGGATCTCCGTGCGCTGGGCGGCCGAGAGCCCCGGATCCAGTGCCGGTTCGAACACGAATGCGTAGTCGAAGTTGTGATGCGCGGGGATGCCGGTCTGGGCGAGCTCGCTGGTGATGGTGATCGGCTCGGTCGTCCAGCCGGTGATCACGGTAGAGACGAAGCGTGCGATGGGCGCGGTCTTCTCGAAGAGGCCCTCGGACTTCGCGTGCCGGAACGTGGTCTTGACGTGGATGCCGCGCAGGCTGTCGAGCTCGACGACTCTGTCGGTTGTCTCGGGCTCGAGGCGCGCGCAGGCAACGAGGCTCGAGGCGTCGTTTGCGCGGAGCGCTGCCGCGCTGGTGCTCACGTCCCAGAAAGGCCGCTGCGTGTCGTAAAGGAACCGGCTCTCGACCGTGAGGTCTTCGGGCACCACGATCGGCGACATCGTCGAACCCATCTGCACCAACCGCAGCGTGCGGCGGCCGGCGGCCTCACGCCAGCTCGCCGTAGGCACCAGCTCCGACTGCTGCGGCCCGATCGGTTCCGTACCGAACGCAGCGGAGGGAAACGCCGACACCGCACCTTGCAGCGTCTGCGGGGCGCCGTCGGCGCGCACGGTGCCGTTCAGGCTCGAGATCATTGCTCGCGTGGGGTCGGTCGATTCGAAGAGACGGTTGCCGAGCTCGAGAGAGAAGCTGGCTTTCGTGCGATGCGTGGCGAGTACGTCGCCGCCTTCTTGCGCGTAGATGCACATGGGCGTGGGCACGTTGAAGTAGAACGGTGTGGTCACCGCCGCGGGGCGTGGCACCA
>JAYUXI010000614.1:0-2750 GCA_043753085.1 Myxococcales bacterium
AAGGTAGCACCGGCCGGCGGCGACACCCCCGACCCCTGCCTCGATCCCGACGCCGGCAACTGATCCGCGCGCCCGAGTGCATCTCTTCGGGCTTACCGGCGGAATCGCCAGCGGCAAATCCCTCGTGGCCGCGCGTTTTCGAGCGCGCGGCCTCGCCGTGCTGGATGCCGACCAGGTGGCGCGCGCGGTCGTGGAGCCAGGGACGGCGGGGCTGTCCGAGCTCGTCGCGAGGTTCGGGCCGCACATCCTCACCGACGCCGGCGCTCTCGACCGCAAACGCCTCGGCGCCATAGCGTTCGCCGAGCCAGACGCACGCCGCGCGCTGAACGCGATCGTGCACCCGCGCATTGCCGCCCGCACCCAGGAACTGCGCGCCGCGCTCGAGTCCGAGGGCCACGACGTTGCCTGCTACGAAGCGGCATTGCTGGTGGAGAACGGCCTCTCCGCTGCGTTCCAGCCGCTCGTGGTGGTGATCGCCGCGCCCGACTTGCAGCGCAGGCGACTCATGCAGCGCGACGCGCTGGACGCCGTGGAAGCCGACCAGCGCCTGGCCGCGCAGGCCCCGCTCGAAGCCAAGATCGCTGCCGCCGCATTCTTGCTCCGCAACGAAGGCTCGCTTCCCGAGCTCGAGGCCGAAGCCGACCGCGTGCTCGACGCGGTGTGCGCTCAGCTCGGCGTGCCACGGCGCACGGCTTGATCCACGATGCCCATGATGCGAGCGGCGTGCGCCCGCGCGTCGTAGCTGGCCTCGACGTGACGGCGTGCTGCGGCGCCATGGGCTGCGCGTAGCTGCGGATCCCGTGCGTAGTCGCCGATGGCGGCGGCCAGCCCGACGACGTCCGGCGGGTCTCCCGAGAGCAAACGGCCTACGGGCGCCGGCGCCGAGCGCAGCATCTCGCCCACGCCGCCCACGTCGAAGGCAAGTACCGGGCTGCCGAACGCCATGCACTCGATCACCGCGCGCGGCAGCGGATCGGAGTACACGCTGGGCACGATGCCCACGTCGTAGCCTGCGACGTACGGTCGCACGTCGGCGCGAAAGCCGAGGAAATGCACGTTTTCCTCGAGGCCGACCTCTCGAACGCGGGCGCGGCATTCGGCCAGGTGATCGGGCCGCAGATCTTCCGGCGTATCGCCCAGCACCACGAAGTGACAGCGCCGCCGCAGCTCTTCGCCCATGCCACCGAGCGCGAGCCGCGCCGCCTCGATCATCTCGAGATAGCCCTTCCGCGGCAGGATGCGCCCCTGGCTGCCGAACACGATGGCGTTCTCCGGCAGGCCAAGCTCGCGACGCAACACTGGCTCGACGTGCGAGAACTCGTCGACGTCGAGGGCGTTGTGGACCACGCGGACCTTCGGACCGGCATTCGGGAACAAGGCGGCCGAGGCCTCCGACACGCAGACGATCGCGCTGACGTCGCCGCCTTCGGCCAGTGCATCGTGCACCGGTCGCAGCGCCGGTGGAACGTGTGTATAGCGCACGTGCCACAGCGCCGGCGTGCTCGACAGCGCAGCGGCGATGCCCCCGAAAAAATTCGCGTTGGTGCCGTTGCAGTAGATGAGGTCGTAGCCGCGGGCGAGCTTGGCCAAGGCCAGCACGCCGCGGGTGGCGCGCCCCAGGTTACCCAGCAAACGCACGAGCCGCAGCGGGGCCGGCGCGTCGAAGTCGTCGCGCAGCATGGCGCGAGACCACGGCTCGATGGGATTTTCGACCAGATCCGGCAAGGTGATGATCTCGTCGGCCACGCCGTGCTCGCGGTACAGCTCCGAGATCACTCCCTCGCGGGGCAGCAGTACCGCGCGATGCACCCGCTCCTTCGGCAGAAACTTGAGGATCGTGTACAGGCTTCGGCCGGGGCCGCCATTGCGCGAGGTGTCGTTCACGAAAAGGACGCGCATGCGGCGGCGATACCACACATTCTTCGCGCCGAAGCCGACCCTTCTGCGGTAGATCCGGCGGCTTCTGTCCATGTCGAGCGACGCGCCGAGATCCCATGCGCCCGGGGCCACTACCGCCCCCGAGCGCAAGTCGAGTCTGCTGCGGACGAGCCTGGTTCTCCTCCCGCTGCAGGTGGTGTTTCGTCTCGGCGAAGCCGCGATGCCGCTGCTGCTCGCTGCGTGGTTCGGCGCCAGCCGAAACACCGACGTCGCCATGCTGGCGCTCGCCGCGTTCGCGCTGGTCGGCTCGCTGGTGTTCCAGTCGTTCCAGGACAGCTCACTCGTGCCGATCATGCTCGAGGCAAAGGCGCGCGATCCGCGGTGCGTCCCGCGCCTGCGCGGCGCGCTGGTGGTGTACAACGGCATGCTCGGCAGCGGGCTGGCGCTGGCGCTCCTGGTCATCGGACTCGTCGTCACGCGCCTGGTCGACGCGGGCGCCAGCTTCGGCCTCGCCTGCACGATGCTGCCGCTGCTCTCGTTGCAGATGGTGTTGCTCGGACAAAAGTCGTTCTTTCTCACCATGCTGCACACCGAACGGCACTTTTACGCCACGCCGGTGGTCAGCTCGGTGGGCGTCGTCGGCAACCTCGCCGTGGTGTTCTGGCTGCGCTCGACGTGGGGCGTGGCGGCCATCGCGGCCGGGCTCGCCGTCGGCGAAGCCGTGGCCCTGGCAGGCGCCGTGTTCGCGGCGCGCGTCCACTACCGGATCCCGATCCACCTCAACCTGGATCGCACCGAGCCGCTGCGGCGCTTCTTGCGGCTGGTCAGCTCCGAGGTCGGCGGCAGCGCGATCACTCGCATCAACCCGCTCG
>JAYUXI010000615.1:0-2745 GCA_043753085.1 Myxococcales bacterium
CGAACAGAGCAGCAGGAAAGGCACGGGAGCTTTTTGCATGAGAGCACCGTACACTGAGGCGTGAGATCGGTCGCCTCGAACGTGCTGTCGCTGCGCTGCCCGGAATGCGCTGGCGCGTTCAGCGATGCCGCGTTCTGCCCGCAAGATGGCGCGCGCTTGGTCGCGCGCGAACCGAGCGACGATCCGTACCTCGGACTGGTGCTCTCGGGTGACATCGAGATCGTGAGCGCGGCCGGAGCGGGCGCGATGGGCCGCGTCTTCCGCGCGCGGCAGCGCAGCATCGATCGCGATGTCGCCGTGAAGATCCTGCACCGCGAGCTCTCCGGCAACGCGCAGCTGGTGCGGCGCTTCCACCGCGAAGCCAAGATCGCCAGCAAGCTACGCCATCCCCACGTGGTCGACATGCACATGGTCGGCGAGCTTCCGGATGGCTCGCTTTACATCGTCATGGAGTTCCTCGACGGGCGCTCGCTCGCCGACACCCTCGCGCAGGATGGTCCGCTTTCGGTGGGGCGCGCGGTGGGCATCGCGCTGCAGGTGGCGGGTGCCATCGGCGAAGGCCACGCAGTGGGCATCGTCCATCGCGACCTCAAGCCCGAGAACGTGATGCTGGTGAACCGCGGCACCATCGACGACTGGGTCAAGGTGCTCGACTTCGGCATCGCACGCGTCGAGATCGGCGATCAGTCGATGGAGACGGCCGCGGGCGGCGTGCTCGGCACCGCGCGCTACATCTCGCCCGAAGGCGCGTCCGGCGCTCCGGTGGGCCCCCCCGGCGACGTCTACGCGATCGCCACGATGCTGTACCAGATGCTGGCGGGCCGCACTCCGTTCGACGCGGTGGCGCCGCTCGGCCTGCTCGTCAAACACGTGCACGAGGCGCCGCCTCCGCTGCGCTCGTTCGCGCCAACCATACCGGAAGAGATCGAGCGCGTGATCATGGCCAACCTGGCCAAGGCGCCCGCAGAGCGTGCGCCGAACGGTCGCGCGTTCGGCGCGCTGCTGGCAAAAGCGGCCGGCAGCCACGGCACGCCCGAGCCGCTGCGTGCGAGCGTGTCTCTCGTCGGAGAGGCTTCGGTCGCTTCCCGCGACCGGGTGTCCGAGCTGGGCGCCACCTTGTACGACAGCAGCCATCCGCCGGGCACCGTGCTCGCTGGGCCGCCCACGATGAGCACGCTTCGGCTGCACGATCCCACGCCGCCGCTCGTGCCCGCTCCGGTTCGCTCGCCCTTCGCCGAAGCCCCGGTCGCGCCGGCGCCGCGGCGTTTTCTCGCGGTCGGCGGTGCCTTCGTGCTCGGACTCGTGCTCGCGGCGGCCGGCGCGGTCGCCTTGGTGCGCGGCGATCGCGAGCGCGCCGCCTACCTCGACCACGCGCGCCGCGTCTTTGCCGACGGCCACTACACCGAACCGCCCGGAGACAACGTGAAAGAGCTCGTGGCGGCCGGCCTCGCGCGCTGGCCCGACGACGGCACGCTCGCCCAGCTGCGGTCCAGCGCCGAGCAGGAGCTCGTCACGATGGCCGTGGCCGCCCATGGCGCGGGAGACGTCGTGGGCGCTCGCGATCTCGCGCACGCTGCGTACGAGCTCGACCCCACCGACAACTCGGCTCGCTACGCGCGCGCCCAGGCCGACGACGCGTACGCGCAGGTGACCGCGAACGTCGCGGCGCGCACCGGGCCGCCGCGCTTGATCTTCGAGTCGCCTCCCACCGCAGCCGTCGGACGACCCGTCACCATGCGGTGTGCCATCTCGCCCGGGTCGGCTGGCGCAGCGGCCAAGATCACCGGCGTTCGCCTCACCGTGTTCCCCAATGGTCGCAGCGACGGTGGCGTTCCCGTGGCGCTGTCGTCCGCGAATGCCGCGCAGGTAGTGGCCACCACCACGGTAGGCAGTGAAGGCAGCTACGACGTGACCTTCGAAGCCACCGTCGACGGAGTGGTCGTTCGGGCGATGCGCGACCTCGACGTCATCGCCCCCGCCACCAAGTAGGCCGTCGCCACTGCGTCGGAGTATGGTCGGCAGCCATGCTGCCTCGCTCCGTGATCTCCGTCCTCGTCGGGCTCGCGCTGGCCTGCGGCTGCGTGCCCAAGTCCCGCTACGACCTCGCGGTGAAGTCCGGCGCCGTTTCCGACCGCGCGGCCGAAACGGCGCGCGCCGAGTCCACGGATCTGGCCGCCAAGCTCGACGTCGCGCAAAAGGACAACGAGGGCAAGAGCGCCAAGCTGACCACCTACGAAGCGCAAACCTACGAGGACAGCCGCCGGCTCGCCGAGCTCGAGAAGCAGCTTTCCTCGCTCGGCAGCACCAACACCGAGGTCGGCGAGCGTCTGCGCATGGCCAGCAAGACCCTCACCGAGCTGGCCAGCGAGCGCAAGACCCTCACCACCGCCGTGAACGACACGCGCGCGTGCGTCGATGCCCTGCAGACTGCACGTACCAAGGCCGCCGCGGTCAAGGCGGTGCCGCCGGCCGCCAAGCCGGAGCCCTTCCCCGAGCTCTCGGAGCTCGAACGGTGCGTGCAGAAGGCGCTCTTGGCCACCACCCCGCTGGGTGCGCCCGCTGGCCCGCAGGTCACGCCCGCACCCACGGCGCGCTAAAAGCGCCGGTACGGTTGGCGGCGCTGCCGGGCCGCTTCTTCCTCGACCGGCTCGGCCTCGTCCAGCAGCTCGGCGGCGCTGGGCTCGTCGTCGACTGCGATCCGTTCGCCGGCGCGGACGACGCGCAGCACGGGTACCCCGACCGGGG
>JAYUXI010000616.1:0-15880 GCA_043753085.1 Myxococcales bacterium
ATGCGTTCCTTGTTGCCCTTGCCGATCACGCGCACGGTCTCGCCGGCGAGATCCACGGAATCGAGCGAGAGCCCGGCGAGCTCGCTGACGCGCAAGCCCGCCCCGTAGAGCAACTCGAGGATCGCGCGATCCCGCAGCGCCTCGACCTCTCGCATCGCCTGCGGGCGCCGCGGCCCCAGCGCCTGGGCGTCGGGCTCGGTCATCAAGGCCGCCGAATGGTCGACCGAGAGCCGCGCCGGCAAGCCGCGCCTCAGCTTGGGCGAGGCCAGCATCATGGCCGGATTCTCGCGCACGGTGCCTTTGCGCTCGAGGTACCGGAACAGCGAGCGCACGCTGGCGAGCTTGCGCGCAACGGTAGGCGGAGCCACGGTACGCGACAGATCCGCGAGAAAACCACGCAGCAGCATCACGTCCACGTCCGCAAGCACGGGCGCGCGCTGCAAGCGCGCTTCGGCAAACCCGCAGAGGCGCTGCAAGTCGGCCACGTAGGCGATCACGGTCAGCTTCGAGGCCCGCCGCTCGTGCGACAGCATCTCTTCGAACTCCTGGACGGCGCGTTCGAGCAGCATGTTCGCTAGTGTCGTGACTCCGCCGGCCGTATGCAAATTCTCCGCACCTTCCGACACAACCTCAGCTGGCGCACGCTGCGCGCGAAGACCCGCGAGCTTCTGGTGATGCTGCTGAAGGAACGCGCCTCGCCGAAGGAAGTCGGCCAGGCCATCGCCATCGGCGTGTGGGTGGGCACTTCCCCCGCGTTCGGCCTGCACGGCTGGCTCGCCATCGGCCTGGCCACGTTGCTGAAACGAAACCGCGTTTTCGCCTTGCTAGGCTCACGCGTCAGCTTTTTCTTGCTGCTGCCGTGGATCGTGATCTCCGAGATCGAAGCGGCGCACTGGGTCCGCACCCGCACCTTCGCCCCCATCGATCGCCACCACATCGCGCGCGAAGCCAGCGCCTACGTGCTGGATTTCTGCCTGGGGTGGCTCGTGCTCGGGCCTATCTACGCGGTGGCGCTCGGCCTGCTCTCGGCGCCGCTGTGGGCCTGGTGGCAGCGCCGCGCCGCTCGCAAAGAAGCACTCAAGCCAGCGGCCGGCACGCAGCTTCCACTTCCGCCACGGTCTTCGGAATCGCAGCCGTGAGGTTCTCGCTTCCAGTCTCGGTCACCAGAATGTCGTCCTCGATGCGCACGCCGAGGCCGCGCCAGGCCTTGCCCACGCTCTTGTCATCGGCCGCCACGTAAAGTCCAGGTTCGATGGTGAAGACCATGCCCGCCTCGAGCGCGCGCGCCGCGTTGGCCTCGAAGTAGGTGCCCACGTCGTGCACGTCCATGCCGAGCCAGTGGCTGGTGCGGTGCATGTAAAACTGGCGGTAGCGACGGGTCTCGAGGATCTTTTTGGTGCTTCCGGCGAGCAGTTTCAGCCGGCGCAACCCCTCGACCAGCACCTCGACGGTGCGCTCGTGCACGGCCTCGAGCGTGACCCCCGGCTTCACGATGGCGATGGCCGCGAGCTGCGCCTCGAGCACGGCTTCGTAGAGCGCGCGCTGCTCCTTGCCGAACGTACCCGACACCGGGATGGTACGTGTCACGTCGCTTGCATAGTACCCGTATTCGCACCCGGCATCGACGAGCAACAGCTCGCCCGCCTGCAGCATCCGTCCGCCGCTGCGATGGTGCAGCACCGTGGCGTTGGGCCCGGAGCCGACGATCGACGGGTAGGCGGCGCGCTGGGCGCCCCCGCGCTGGAACACCTCGCTGAGGCTCGCGTCGAGATCGTACTCGTGCAGCCCGGGTGCCGCTTCCCGCATGACCCGGAGGTGGGCCGCGGCGGTGATGGCGCAGGCGCGGCGCATCGCAGCCAGCTCGTCTTTCTGCTTGCGCAGGCGTTCTTCGTGCAGGAGCACGGCGGGGTCGACGAGCTCGGTCGGGGCGACGATGCCCTCGCGAGCACGGGCGCGCGCCCGGTCGGCGCAGCGCGTGACCCAGGCGTCGTCGCCGGGGTTGCGCCCGTAACGATGGTAGACGCGCACATGATCGGCCACGGCCAGCGGCAGCTCCTTGGCCACGTCGGCGGTGGCGAAGGCGGCGTCGGCCCCGTACCGCGCCTTGGCGCCTTTCACCCCGGCGCGCGGCCCGTCCCAGGCTTCGCGCTCGCGATCCCGAGGTCGCACGAACAGCGTGTAGGTTCCATGCTTCGCCGAAAGCACGGCGATGCTTTCGGGCTCGTCGAAGCCGGTGAGCCAGTAAAAGTCCGAGCTCTGCCGGTAGTCATGCTGGACGTCGCCGTTGCGCAGCTGCACCGGCGCCGAGAACAGCACGAGCACGCTGGAGGGGTGTGCAGCCGCCATTTTCTTGAGCACGCGCTGGCGGCGCGCGGCGAACGATTCCGTCTGGGACATGGTGCGCCAGTATACTTGGCCCGGGTGATTGTGGGCTCGTAGCGTTCGAGCATGGTCGAACGACGCACCCGACGCAGTGACGATCCGCTCGTCGCCCTTCACTACAAGCTCGCGAAGGCCCGCCAGGATGGCGGCCTCGAAGCCATCGTCGTCGCCGACGCCGACGGACTGGTCATCGCGGGCGCCGGCGCCTGGCCACTCTGCGAAGAGGTCGCGGCCTACGCGCCGCTGCTCGGCGCGGCAGACGTGGGCGACCCCAGCGACCTGCCGCAGCGCCTGCATGGTCGCGTCAGCGTGAGCCGCGCCGACGATCTGTGGGTCTGCTTGGTAGGCGACGGCGCCCAAACCCAGCCGCCAGGCGAAGACACACACGGCGCAGTGACGCGGATCCTCGCTGCGTGAGTGCGCCCGGTTCGATCAGATCGGTTGACCCATAACGCCCGTACGATTAGATCCTTACGCGTGCCGGAACTCCGTAAGTACGCCGCGGGCGATGAAATCGACAGCTGGTGCACCAAGTGCAAGCTGATTCTCAACCACCGAATCGTCGCGATGAAAGGCGGCACCCCTGCCAAGGTCGACTGCCAGACGTGCAAGACGACTCACATGTATCGCGCCCGCCCGCCGGGTGAAAAAGCCGAAAAGGCTCCCAAGGTTGCCTCCGGCATGTCCGGAAGTTCGCGCGCTCCCCGTGCCACCAGCGCCGAGAAGGTGATGGCCGCAGAGCGTGAACGCACCCGCACCTGGGAAAAGTCCATCGCCGGCAGATCCATGTCCGACTTCCGCTCGTACCGGACCACCGAGCACTTCGCCGACGGCGAGCTCGTGCGGCACGGCAAATTCGGGGACGGCGTGGTGCTTCGCATCATCGACAGCAACAAGATCGAGGTCCTGTTCCAGGACGACTCGCGCATTCTAGCGCACGCTCCTGCGTGACTTCCGGTTCACGAGGGCACGCCCTTTCTCGGCTCGTGGCCGCAGCGCTCGTGGCCTCGACCTCGGCTCGCGCCGAGCGCCTCGGACCGCGTGGGCAGCTCGCCTCGTTCCGGGTCGATGCGCCCGGCGCTCCGCGCACCGTGCTCGCCAGGGCTGGAGAGATCGCGGTGGCCAAGCTCGGCCCCGGCGCCAAGGCGCGCAGCGTGCTCTCGGGTACTCTGCACGCAACCGCCGAAGGCAACTACCTGCTGATCGCCGGCGGCGACGGCGGCGCCACGATCGAGGTCGACGGCAAGCCCGTATTCCAGGAAGCTGCGCCACGCGCGAACTTTGCACCGGGCGACGTCGTGCCCGTGCATCTCGGCGCCGGGGCCCACACGGTGACGGCCACGCTCACGAAGTCGCAAAGCTTCTCGCTGCGGGCGGTCGGCAGCGACTTTCGCCCGTCGTCGGCGCTGGAATGGGTCGTAACGGGCGCTCCCGCCGACCCGAGCGATCTCGCCCTCGACGTCGGCGCCGCGTTCGAGCCCGCCGGCGTTCGGCTCACCATCAAGCTCGCGCGCGCACGATCGACGGCGGAGGAACAAGCGAGTCCCATCGAGGTCGAAGTGCGCGGCGCCGTGGGCGTGCTGTTTGCGGCGTCGGCCGGACGCCTGCCCTACCCCCGCGCCGAAACCACCCTCGCCTTGCCTAGCTTCCCGATGGCGGACGCCGCGTTGATCACCGTCACGGTCAGGCACGGCGTCCGCAGCACGACCACGTCGCTGCACTTCCACGCCGAAGCGCAGCACGCGGTGGTGCGGGCTCGGGCCGCGGCCGGTGGAACGTTGCCCTCGACGGTGAAGCCAGGCAGCCAGGACAGCGTGCTGCACCTGGCCGACGTACTGGAAGATCTCGAGCGCACCCAGGATCCGGATCAGGCGTTCGCCGCGCAGACCGTCCGCGAGCTCGACGCGCTGTCCACCAAGCTCGAGGCCGGCGCCGACCCGTACGAGGGGCGCACCGGTCCGCAGCGCCGCGCCTTGCGCTCGCCCGTGGACGGAAAGCTCTACGAGTTCGGGCTGTATGTCCCGGCGAAACCGAAGTCCGAGAAAGAGCCCCTGATCGTCATCCTGCACGGCCTGCACGGCCGGCCGATGACCATGCTGCGCTACCTGTTCGGCGGCGACGACGCGAACAAGACGCCCGTGCAAAAGGATCGCAGCTGGGACGCTTCGCTGCCCGCGCTCGACGCCTACGCCATCGCCCCCTCGGGCCACGGCGACTCCACCTACCGCTGGCTTGGCGAAGACGAGTCACTACGCCTGATCGACTGGGCCAAGACGGTCTACGGGATCGACGCCGACAAGATCACCATGACCGGCGCATCCATGGGCGGCATCGGCGCCGCCGCCATTCCTTTCCACCATCCAGGCGTGTTCGCGGCCGCCGCGCCGCTCTGTGGATACCACAGCTACTTCTTGCGCAGCGACGTCACCAAGTTCAGCAAGCTCGCGTACGAGCGCTTCCAGGCCGAAGAGCGTTCCAACGTGATGTGGGCCGAAAATGGCCACGATCTGCCGCTGTTCGTTGCGCACGGCACCATGGATTTGCCCGAGGCCAACAGTGGCGTGCTCATCGACCGCTACGAAGAGCTGAAGTACCGAATCGTACACGAGCACCCGCACGTCGGGCACAACGTGTGGCAGCCCACCTACGAGAACCTGAAGGGAGCGCGCTGGCTGCTTTCGCACACTCGCACCCATCCGAGCCGGCTGCACTTTCGCACCGTGCGCCCGCGCTACGGCCAGAGCTACTGGCTGCGCGTGCTGGCACAAGAGCGCTCCGGCGAATGGACCGACGTGCGCGCTCGACGCGAAAAAGACCTGTTCACGCTCGTCACCATGAACGTGCGCGAGTTGTTTCTGGATCGGGTCGAGTCGACCGTGGGCAGCGGCGCGGTTCACGTCATGGTCGACGGCGCCGCGCTCGAGTACGCAGAGGGCGAGCCACTGGCTGCACACAAGACCGGCACGAAGTGGAGAAAGGGCGTGCTCGCCGACCCGCATGCCAAGCGCGGCCTGCGCACCGGGCCGTTCCGCGATCTGTACCACGAGCCCCTCGCGTTCGTGTTCGGCACGCAGGATCCGACGTTCACCACGGCCAACGAAGAAGTCGCACGCTACCTGTCGCACGTGAAACCGGGCGTTCGCGCCGACTACCCGATCCTGCGCGACGACCAGGCGACTGGTGCGATCTCGCCAGGCACCAGCATCGTGCTGATCGGTCCAGCGTCGTCGAACTCACTGCGCGCCGCGCTCGATGCGAAGCTGCCGTCCCATGTCACCGGCACGACGCTGACGTTCGCGGGACAGAAGTACGAGGGCCCGGGAGTCGGTGTGGCTTACATCTATCCGCATCCCGATGATCCCGCGGCCTACGTCGCGGTGGTCGAGGGAGTGGATCCGATCGGCGTGCGCACCGCCTTGGCCTTGCCCGAGCTCTTGCCCGACTGGATCGTCTTCGACCGCGGTCTCGCTGCCGCACGCGGGCAGATCCTGCTCGGCCGCGGCAAGGTCCGCGCCGCCGGCTTCTTCGATGCGAGCTGGAACGTACCCGAGGCAGCGAAGTAGCGCGAAGTCCACATGGAGTTCTGCGCGCACATTTTGAAGTGAGGCGCACGTGTTTCGTCGAAGTGTGCCAGTCGTCGAACGACACCTCTCGCTCCTGAAAGTGGTTCCGGCCCAGAAGCGAATGCTCGGCTCCGCCGACGTTTGCATCGGCGACGCCGAGCGCTCAACGCCCGCTGCGACCGCCGCCTTTGGTCGGACGCCCTTCGCCGCCGCCGGAGCGATCACGGCCGCGACCCGCCGGCGCATCGCCGCGAGACGGGCGGCCTGCCGTGGAACGATCGGCCGGTGCAGAGCGAGCCCGACCCGGCGGGCGGCCGCCCGCGGTCTCGGCGCTTTCGGGGCGTGGCTTGCGCGACGGCAAGGGTGTGGATCGGCCGCGACCGGCCGGCGGGGCGTGCCGTCCCTCTTTCTTCGCGACTGGCCGTGCTCCACCACGCGCCGGCGCCCGATCGTCTCGCGTCGGTGCCGAACGACCCCGCGCCGGCGCCCGATCGTCTCGCGTCGGTGCCGGACGATCGTCGTCGCGGCGGCTGCGCGTCGGCGCGCGGTCGTCTTTCGGCGCCGGCTGGTGCGTGCGCGTGAAGCGCGACGAAGGCCGCGGCTCTCGCGACTGCGCTTCGGGCAAGGCCTGCGGCGAACGAACGCGCTTGGGCACGCCGTACGCGGCCTTGATGCTCTGCAGCTCGTCGAAGGTGAGCATGCGCAGCTGACCCGGACGCAGGCCTTCGCTGGTCACGCCCGCGAACGACACGCGCGACAAGCGCATGACCTGGAAGCCGGTAGCGACTCCCATGCGGCGGATCTGCTGGTTGCGGCCTTCCGAGATGGTGAGCTCGAACCAGGTCTTGTCGCCTTCGTGGCGCAGGAATTCGGTGTGCGCGCGGCCCGTGGTCTGGCCATCTTCGAGCTTCACGCCCGACTCCCAGAGCTTGAGATCTTCTGGCTTCATCAGGCCGTTGGTCTTCACCACGTAGCTTTTCGGCACGGCCTTTTTCGGGTGCAGCAAGCCGTCGGCAAAGGCGCCATCGTTGGTGATCAACAGCACGCCGCTGGTGGCAAAGTCGAGCCGACCGACCGGATAACAGCGCGCGCCGAGGGTGACGAGGTACTCGGCCACGGTGGGCCGCCCTTCGGGATCGGCCAGCGTGGAAACCACACCGCGCGGCTTGTGCATCACCGCGTAGACGAAGTCTTCGGCGATGACTCGTTTGCCGTCGACCTCGATCTTGTCGTTGCGGGGGTCGGCCTTGCTGCCGAGCTCGGTGACGACCTTGCCGTTGACGCGCACGCGGCCGTCGGCAACGAGCTGCTCGGCTGCCCGCCTCGAAGCAAGACCGCCCCGTGCGAGGATCTTCTGAAGCCGCTCTTCCATGATGTTCACTCGAGCGCGGAACGCGCCCGCTCCTACTTCTTCGGTTTCTTCTTCGCCGCGCCGGCGTCGGCCAGGCCGGCATCGCCCGCCTTGGCTTCTTCATAGCCCGACGACCCCGGGAACGGCGATGCGGCCCCGCCGCCGCCGCCGCCGTCGGCGACGTTTCGTGCATCGGCGTGCTCCTGCTCGAGGCGCAGCACGTCGTCGCGATCCCAGCGGTCGACCTTGCCATCCCCCGATTCGTCGAGGCCTACGCGTTCGAGCTTGCCGGCGTTGTACGACTCCCACAGGTCGGGCCGGCCGTCGCCGTTGCGATCGCGGCGGATGCGGATCAGCTGGCCGTCGTTGTAGATGCGCCACTCGTTCGCACGCCCGGTCTTCTTCGTCGTGTCTTCGTTGATCTCGGCGATCTTTCCGTCGAGAAAGATGATCCACACGTCGATGACGCCGTCGAAGTTGCGGTCGGCCTTTTCGGAGACCGAAGCGCCCTTCAGATCGTAGAAGCGCGCCGTGTCCTTGAGACCGTCGAGGTTGGTGTCGACCTCGCGGCAGACCAGCGTACGGCGTACGGAATCGCCCTCGCCGATGGTGCGGAAGACGCGACGGATGTTCGGACGCAGCGAGCCCGTGCCCGCGATCTCGTCGACGTCGATCGACATCGCCGTGGTGTCGAGGCCGCCGGTTTCGGACGGAGAAGCGGATCTGCAGAGCGACTTGTCGTCACTGGGCCACTTGTCCGGGTCGACACTGCCGGCCGCGGCACCGGTGGTGGCGGCGCCGCCGCAGGCGAGCGCGACGAAGCCGAGGGCCGAGCCCGCCAGCAGTGCGTGGCGGATCTTCACTGGGCGCCTCCATCTTTTTTGGCGGCGGATCTGGCACCCGCGCCGGTGAGTGCGCCTTCCGGCGCCGCGACCGGTTTTTCGCTGCCTGCGTCGGCCACGCCTTGGGTCGGCAGCGCCACGCCCGCATCCGTGAGCCCCGCACCGGCGTCGGCCGCTGCGGCCGTCTCGAAACCTTCGCCCCAGACCAGCGCACCCTCTTCGTCGGGCAGGCCGTCGTCGTTGCGGTCGAAGCGGACGGTGATCCGAGGGCCGGCAAAGGTCCAGTACTGATCGATCTTGCCATCGCCATTGGTGTCGCGCTCGCGCCTGGTGCGCTCGCCCGTGCTCGGTTCGTACGAATCCCACATGTCGAGCTTGCCGAGGCTGGTGCCGTCGATCTCGCGCAGGGTCAGCTTGCCGTCCCGGTACGTTTCGACCAGGTTCGGCACGCCGTTGCCGTCGAGATCGATCTCGCGTCGACGCACCACCCCGCTCGGATCGTAGAACGTGGTCTGGTCGACCATGCCGTCGAAGTCGAGGTCGGAAGCGCGGCACGCGAGCCGGCCTGCGGCATTGGTCTCGAACAGGTCCTTCTTGCCGTCGCGGTTGGTGTCGAAGCCACCGCTCTTCGAGCAATTTTCGGCGCGAATCCTGGTGTCGCGCTTGCCGCGCTCCGATTCGGCGAAGCCCGCGCTCTTTTTAGAGCACGCGGCGAGCAGCACAACGGCAGCCCCCACGCCTAGAAGCGTGGCGGAAACCGGGAAAAAGAAGAAAGCACGACGCATCGGACGCGCGCCACCATGCACGATTGTTGCCCGAACGTCGAGCCTTCAGGACGCCCTTGACCCAAACGTATGTTCACGTAGTGTATAGCCACTCGGTCGCACCTCGGTTTGCCATGTCCCGGAAGAAGATCTCGACCACCATCTACGTGACAGCCGAGCAGAACGATCGGCTCAAGGTGCTGCACGATCGCACCAAGGTGCCCCGGGCCGTGTACATCCGCGAGGGCATCGATCTCGTCCTGCGCCAGTACGCCCACCTTTTGCCGGGTCAGCTGCCTCTGGTGCAGACGCCCGAAGAACCGAAGCCACGGCGCCGCGCCGAGCCGTCGGCACGCGAGCTCCCCGGCCTGGAGCGCTCCCAGGCCGAAGACGACTCGGACGACGAGACCGCTACCCGAGCGACCGAGGCGGCCGATACGAAATCGGCGCTGGACAAAGTAGCCGCGGGCGCCAAGAAGTAGCGCCCCAAGAATGACTCGCGTCGGCCCGTCCCAGCAGCACAAGATCCGCAATTTCGCCATCATCGCCCACATCGACCACGGCAAGTCGACGTTGGCGGATCGCATCCTCGAGGTCACGGGTGCCGTGACTCAACGCGAGTCGAGGGCGCAATTCCTCGACAAGATGGATATCGAGCGTGAGCGCGGCATCACCATCAAGGCGCAGAACGTCCGGCTCAGTTACACGGCCAAAGACGGCGAGGTCTACCAGCTCAATCTCATCGACACGCCCGGCCACGTCGACTTCAACTACGAGGTCTCGCGCAGCCTCTCGGCCTGCGAGGGCGCGCTGCTCGTGGTCGACTCGACGCAAGGCGTCGAAGCGCAAACCCTGGCCAACGTGTACCTGGCGATCGACCAGGGCCTCGAGATCATCCCGGTCCTCAACAAGGTCGACCTGCCCTCGTCGGACGTCGACGGCACCAAGGATCAGATCGAGCAGATCATCGGCCTCCCGTGCGACGACGCGGTCTCGTGCTCCGGCAAGACCGGAGTCGGCGTGCCGGACATCCTCGAGCAGATCGTCGCCAAGGTGCCGCCGCCCAAGGGCGACAGCGAAGCGCCGCTCCGCGCCCTCATCTTCGACACCTGGTACGACTCGTACCGCGGCGCGATGGTCATGGTCCGCGTGGTCGACGGCTCGATCAAAAAGGGTGACCGCGTGAAGTTCCTGTCGACCCTCACCGAGTACGAGGTGACCGAGATCGGCAGCTTCCAGCCGTGGGCCGTAGCGCTGGACGTCATTCAGGCCGGCGAGGTCGGCTTCATCGCCGCCAACATCAAATCCGTGCACGACACCAAGGTGGGGGACACCGTCACCCACGCACGCGGCGGCGTCACTCCGGCCGAGGCCCTGCCCGGCTTCAAGGAAGTGAAGCCGATGGTGTTCGCAGGCATCTTCCCCACCGACAGCACCGACTACCCAGCCCTGCGCGACGCGCTCGACAAGCTGCACATGAACGACGCAGCCTTCACGTTCGAGCCCGATTCGAGCGAGGCGCTCGGCTTCGGCTACCGCTGCGGCTTTTTGGGACTGCTCCACATGGAGATCATCCAGGAGCGCCTGGAGCGCGAGTTCGACCTGGATCTCATCACCACCGCGCCGTCGGTCGTGTACTCGGTCATCAAGACCGATCAGAGCCTCGTCCGCGTCGACAACCCCTCGAAGCTGCCGCCGCTGCAATACATCGAGCGCATCGAAGAACCCTTCGTGAAGATGACCCTGCACGTGCCCAAGGAATACATGGGCGCGGTGCTCACGCTCTGCCAGGACAAGCGCGGTATCCAGGTCACCATGAGCGCCGCCGGCGATCGCTTCATCTTGGTGTACGAGCTGCCGTTCGGCGAGGTCTTGTTCGACTTCCACGACAAGCTCAAGAGCGTGTCGCGCGGATACGCGTCCATGGACTACGAGTTCATCGACTACCGCGTCGGCGATCTGGTCAAGGTCGACATGATGGTCAACGGCGAGCCACTCGATGCTTTGTCGATCATCGTGCACAAGGAGCGCGCGCACCCGGTCGGCCGCATGCTGGCCGAGAAGCTCAAGGAGTTCGTGCCGCAGCAGCAGTACGAGGTCGCCATCCAGGCCGCCATCGGCACCAAGATCATCGCCCGCGAAACCGTGCGCGCGATGCGCAAAGACGTGACTGCGAAGTGCTACGGCGGCGACATCAGCCGAAAGCGCAAGCTCCTCGAAAAGCAAAAAGAGGGGAAAAAGCGCATGAAGATGGTCGGCAACGTCGAGATCCCGCAGAAGGCCTTCATGGCCATTCTGAAGGTCGACGGGTGACTGCGCCGTCGCCGAGTACTGCTCAGAGCGCCTGGAACAACTGGGCGAGGATCCACACCGCCACCGCCGCGCAGCCTATCAGTAGCGCGACGAGCCCCGCGAGCACGGCGCCCACGAAGACGAAATCGCCGGTGCTCGACTTGGAGCCCATCTGCACCACGCGGCCCCGATCGCGCAGCAACTGCAGGTTCTTGGTGTTCGCTTTCCACACGAAGTCGAACGCGTCACCCACGAACGGGACGGCTCCGACCACGTAATCGATGGCCAGATTCAGGGCCATGCGCAGGATCACGATCTTCGGCACACGGTAGCGCACCGCCGCCACCAGGATCGAGAACGACGCCAGCGACGTGGCCGCATCGCCGACGCCCGGGATCATGCCTACGAGCGCGTCGAGGCCAAATCGCCAGTTCGTGCCGGGCACCCGAAACAGCCCGTCGAGCGCGTGCGCGAGCGTCTCCAGGTTCTTCGAGACGACGATGCCCTGCGAGTTGTTTTCGGCGGTCACCCGCGGAGCTTAATCACGGCGTCAGCCGTCGACTAGGACGCGCTTTTCGTCGCTGACCGCAGCGGCCTCCCTCACGTCGGGCATGACCGAGCCGTGGCGATGGGGTAGCCTACGATCCGATGCAAGGCAGACTCAGGTGGCTCGTGCTCGGCTGCTTCGCCGTCCAGGCGATGGCCATCGGGTGTAGCAAGGACCCGCCGGCCGATGAGAACGCCTTTTCGTCGGGCCCGAAGCGCGGCGGGGACGATGACGTGGGCGACGACGATTCGCCGCCGGGGCCGACCAGCGGCCTCCCCAAGCCCGCGCCCGACAGCAGCAGCGGTGGCAGGCGCGTCGACGCCGGAGCGCTCGGAACCAGCGGCGGCTGCATCGAGATTGAGCCCGAGGTGCTGACCTATTCGGTCATCGAGGAAGGGCTGGCGATCTACAACTCCGAGGTCGACGCAGAGGGCCACGCCGGGCGCATGGACCTGCTGTTCGTGACGGCCGAAAAGCGCACCGAGGATCTCGGCCGCGGTATGTCGCCCAACTACCGCACCTGTGAGTACTGCGTGAGCGTCGAGATCACCGATTCGGGGCGCAGGTTCTTCCAGCAGTCCGGCACGCTCACCGTCAACGCTGCCTCGGACATCTACGTTGGCTTGCTCGACGCGACCTTGACCGACGTGAAGCTCGTCGAGGTCACCTACGACGAGGATCTCAACACCACGCCGGTCGAAAACGGCGCCTGTTTGCACGTGGCGAACGCGAGCCTGAGCGTCACGCCGTAGTCGTCAACGCAGTACGCAGTCGCGCAGCACCGGCGAGCCCAGGATCATGCCGGCCCCCTGGCAGCGCAGTGTGACCTCGGTGCCCTTGCCGGGCGGGGCGCTCGAGTGGGCCAGGTAGGCGCGCGTGGGCGAAAACGGGTTGGGCGACTCGAGGTGGACGACCACCGAGCCCACGAGATCGCGGTCCATGCCGCCGACTTGCCCGGTCACGTCGAGCACTTCGCCCTCGTACCGTGCGTTCGCAGCTTTTTCGTTGGCCTGGTATTCCGACCAGAGGTTCGTCGCGGCGACGAGACGCGGTGCTTTTGGTGCGCTGGCGGGCACGCGATCCCGCGGCGACGACGGCCGGCCCGAGACGCTGTGGTAGCGCGGCACCAGACCCGAGGCCTGCACCAGGAGCACGAGGCCCACGGCGCACGTAGCCGCGGCGCCGAGCTTGGCCGCCCAGAGCCCGTAGCGACGCGCCGGGGCGCGCGGCACCGGCAGTGACATCGCCGGCGGCGTCGTAGAGAAGCCGTACTCGAACGAACGAGCGGCGAGCGGGCCTTTTTCGTCCTGCGCGGACCAAGATTCGTTGGACACTTCGGCAAAGCTCCTCGGAGAGGGGGCTACACGCCCCCGAGCACCCGGGAGTCGGGCGGAGGTAGGCGTAAGAGAGAGCCTCCTAGTGTTCGTCAGGCGCCGCGACGCGTCAACGCCCCGTTCGGACGACATATGTAGCGTGCTCGCGACAGCCGTCAGCCGCGCCGGCGCCGCACCACCGCCGGAGCCTCCGCCACGACCACGGGTGCTGCTTGTCGCTCGATCAGCGCCTGCAGCAAGGTCCGATGGCAGCGCGCCGGATCGGTGCAGGCCGAAGAGCACAGCAACGTCAGCGGCTCGCCGCGCCGCGCCAGCTCCGCGTAGCTGCGCCACCAGAAGCGACTGGCGTGCATCTCGGCCAGGTAGCGCGCAGCGTACTCGTCCCACGCAATGGCGGTCTGGTGCTTGCCGTACGCCGCGGCGTGCAGCGCTGGCGAAGGAGCCAGCTCCGGCACCCACACGTCCCAGGGCTCGCCCTCGCGCGGGATCCCGCGCGGTCGGTACCGGCAGACCAGAACGCGTTTGCCGTCCTCGGCTTCTGCCGGATCGTTCCAGCGCTTGGTTCTCACGGCCTGCCCCGAGCCATCAGCGCAGCGCGACCCACACGAAAGCTGCAAGCAACAGCGGCATCGCCCACCACCACAGGGGCACCGGCTTTGCTCGGGCCTGCAGGCGGCGCTTGAAGGTAACCCGGCGCCTGGCCCGGCGGCGCAGCGGACGCACCAACCGGGGCGCGTACGCCAACCCGGGCGGCGGATTTGCTGCGACCGCGAGCGCGGCCAGTGCCTCGGTGATGGTGCCCGGACGGTCGGATGCGCTTTTTTCCAGCATGTGCAGCACCGCCGCGTCGAGCGTGCTGGAGACTTCGGACACCTCGGACATGGCCGGCGGCGTGGCCGTGACGTGGGCGAGAGCCATTGCGAGCGCGTGCCCGCGCTCGAACGGAAGCTTGCCGGTGAGCGCGCGATGCAGCATCACGCCGAACGCGTACACGTCGGCCTGGGCGGTGATTGTCTCGCCGAGACTTTGCTCGGGCGCCATGTACGACGGCGTGCCGAGGATCGCGCCCTCGCCGGTGACGTCGACGCCGCGCACCACCGTGAGCGCGGACGTCGGCTCCACTTCGCCCGACCGAAGTCCCAGCTTGGCGACGCCGAAGTCGAGCAGCTTCGGAGTGATCTCTCCCGCCAGGTCGACGGCGAGAAAAACGTTCGCAGGCTTGAGATCACGATGAATGATTCCCGCGGCGTGGGTGGCTTCGAGCGCTTTCGCGATCGCAGTGAAGATGTGCAGCGCTTCATCGACCTCGAGCTTCGTGCGGCGGTGCAGGTATGCCTGCAAGGTCTCGCCTTCGAGCATTTCCATGATGAAAAAGAGGCGCCCGTCGGGCAGCTGACCGAACGAGAACACGTCGACGATGTTGCGATGGCGGATCGTGTTGACCGCACGCGCCTCGTTGACGAAGCGCGTGGCCAGGCCGCGGTCATTGCAGAATGCACTCGACAGTACCTTGACCGCGGCGCGCTTGCCGATGATGGGATGCACCGCTTCGTACACGGTGCCGAATCCGCCTTGCCCAAGCAGGCCGCCGACCACGTACTCGCCGACCTGCGTACCCGGGACCAGCATGTCGGTCGGTACGGCTACGAACGCGCTCGAGTCGTCCGGTCCCGCGAGGGTCGTCGGCGTTGCGCCGCCGGCATCGTTTCGGGAGGCAGCCGTCATGGGTCGGCGGTGAACTTGAGCACGAATTCAGCATTCGCCAAGCCCTCTAGCCCACGCGCTTGCAAGCTCGGCCGAGCCGCCCTAGTTCGGCGCGCGTGAAACTTTCTCTGCAAGTCGCGGTGCTGGCCCTGTCGCTCGTTTCGTTTTCGGGAGCGCTGGCGCATGCCGGCGGCCCCAAGCGCCTGACCGCTGCCCTGGAGGCGCTTCGAAACTCGCAAAAACAGCTCGAAGAGGCCAAGGAGCCGCCCGCAGCTCTGCACGAGAAGTCGCTCGCCGCCGTCACCAAGGCGATCTCGGCCGTCGAAAAAGAGATCCAGGCATACAACGAGCAGCTGGCGGCGCAGAAATCCAGGGCAGCCGAGCCCAAGGCACCGGAAAAAGCCGATCCCAAGGCCGACCCGAAGGCCGACCCGAAGGCCGCGAAGCCAGCCGCACCGCCCGCCAAGCCCGCAGCGAAACCCGTCGCGAAGCCGGCGCCCAAGCCCGCCGCGAACGAAGCGATCGACTGAGCCGTTGGCGACTCGAGGTCAGGCCTTCGCCGCGCCCCAACTGCGTCCGATCCGGACCTCCGCCACGAGCGGCACCCGCAGCAAAAGTACGTGCTCCATCTCGTGCTTCACGAGCGCCGCCACCGCTTCGGCTTCGGCGACGGGGACCTCGAAGAGCAGCTCGTCGTGCACCTGCAGCACCATGCGCGCCCGCGGCGACACGCCGGGTAGCTTTTTCGCCAGGTGCAGCATGGCCAGCTTGCAGAGATCGGCGGCCGAGCCTTGCACGGGAGTGTTGGCGGCGATGCGCTCGCCGAAGCTGCGGGTCATCGGCGAGTGGCTCTTCAGCTCGGGCACGCTGCGCCGACGGCCGAGGATGGTTTCGGCATAGCCGCGCTCGTCGGCCAGGGCGACGGTGGCATCGACCCAGGTCTTCACTCCGGCATACGCGGCGAAGTAACCGGCGATGTAGTCCGAGGCCTCCTTGCGGGACACACCGAGCATTTGCCCGAGCGCCGTGGCGCCCTGCCCGTAGATGGTTGCAAAGTTCACGGTTTTTCCCGCCTCGCGTTCGGCTCTGCTGATCTGCGCG
>JAYUXI010000617.1:0-6743 GCA_043753085.1 Myxococcales bacterium
CCACTCCGCCGGGAATACGCCCCCCCGGATCCACGGGCAACGCACGCCCGGCAGTGACCACGCTCAGCCCGGCGGGGCAGGTACCATGTCGCTGCGGCAGGGTGCGGCCGCGGCGGATCGAAGTCGTCGACTTGGTGGGCGCGAAGATCGCAAAGGCGAGGGCGCCGAGTGCGTCGGCCTGCAGTGCGCCACCTCCGACCCAGAAACCTGCGCCGCCGGTGTCGACCGCTTCGCGCAGCATGAACGCCCCCATGACGACTTCGCTCACCGCCATGAAGCCCACGAACGCGCGCTGGGCACCGTCGAAGTAGGCGACGTCTTCTTGCTGCGTCGGCGACGACGTCTGCGTCTGGCAAACGACCCGGAGCGGCGCGCTGGCAAGAGTGTATCGTGCATCGGTTTGCGGCGGACCCACCACACGCTCCCTCTCGGCGAGTTCGTTGTGCGCGCGCAGGAACGGCGTGTCGGCCGCGTACGAGCCGAGGATCGAGACGCCACAACCGTTCGTCGCGATCGCCAGGATCAGCACGACACACGGCCGAGGCATCAGCGACCGCCGCGGCGACCCGTGCGCGCGCTGCCGCCGCCTGCTGCCGGGCGAGCCGGTGCCCCGCCGCCGCTACTGGGCCGCGCACCGCCGCCGCCACCCGTGCGACCGCGACCGCCGCCGAAGCCGCGACCGCCAGAGCCACTGCGGCCCAGCTGATGGGCGCGTTCGGTGGCGGCGAGTGAGGCGGCCGACGGCGGGGGCGGGGGCACGAAGCCCTGCACCTGCTCGATGGGCAGCTTTTGCTTCACCAGCCGCTCGATACCCGAGAGAAACGGTCGCTCGTCGGCGGCCACCAGCGAGATGGCCACGCCGGGTGCGCCGGCGCGACCGGTGCGCCCGATGCGGTGCACGTAGTCTTCGGCGACGTTCGGGAGCTCGTAGTTGATCACGTGCGGCAGCTCGACGATGTCGAGCCCGCGGGCCGCGATGTCGGTGGCGACCAGCACGCGCAGGGTGCCGCCCTTGAACTCGGCGAGTGCGCGCGTGCGGGCGTTCTGGCTCTTGTTGCCGTGGATGGCGAGCGCGGTGATGCCGTCCTTTTCGAGCTGCTCGGCCAGCCGGTTGGCGCCGTGCTTGGTGCGCGTGAACACCAGCACCTGCGACCAATCGCGCGACTTCACCAGGTGGCTCAGCATCGCGCGCTTGTGGCCTTTCTCCGTGAAGATCACCTTCTGGTCCACCAGATCGGCCGTGGCGTTGCGACGCGCGACGTCGATCATGCGGGGCTGGTTCAGCAGCCGGTCGGCGAGGGTGCGGATCTCGTCGTTGAAGGTGGCTGAAAACAGCAGGTTTTGCCGGTCTTTCGGCAGCAGCGCGAGCACCTTCTTGATGTCGTGGATGAAGCCCATGTCGAGCATGCGGTCGGCTTCGTCGAGCACGAGGATCTCGACCATGGAGAGATCGACCATGCGCTGGCCCACCAGATCGAGAAGACGGCCGGGCGTGGCGACGAGAATGTCGACCTTGCCGCGGAGTGCGTGAATTTGCGGGTTGATGTTGACCCCGCCGAAGACCACGAGCGAGGTGAGCTTGAGGTACTTGCCGTAGCTCTTGACGCTTTCTTCGATTTGCGCAGCAAGCTCGCGGGTGGGCGTGAGCACCAGCGCGCGCACCGGTGAGCGGCCGTTTGCCGGCATGCGCTTTGGAGCGCGCCCGGACAGAAGCTGCAACAAGGGCAGCGTGAATCCGGCGGTCTTGCCGGTGCCGGTCTGTGCTCCGGCGAGGAGGTCGGCTCCCGAGAGCACCGCGGGGATGGCCTGGAGTTGGACGGGAGAGGGAGTGGTGTAGCCGCGCTCGTGCACCGCGCGGAGGAGGGGCTCGATGAGCCCGAGAGATTCGAAAGACATGCGTCGGCGCGAGGCCTTAGGCGCCTTTCACGTGCGCGTCGCGCTTTTTCGGGAACGGGTCGGAGTCCAGGTACCCTGGCACGCGTCGCCGACACCCGCGGCGGCGAGTACCCCAGCGCTCCTGCCGTGGCGCTCCTGGCGCGCCGACTGGTTCGCCACCGGCGCGCGCACACCCAACATCGGTGTGGTTTGCAACCGAACCGGTTCCGAACCGGCAGGCCGGAAAGGCCACGGCGCTCTTTCTTGCGATTTCGTGGATGGGCGATAGCCTTTCTACCCATGCCGAGACTCACACCTTGCGTCGCCAGGGGCCTTGTCGCAGCGGTCGCGTTCGTCGCTGCCTGCAATGCCGATACACCTGCAGAGTCCGCAGCAGACAGCGGAAATCCGGGTAGCGATGGCAGCAGCAGCAGTGGCGCTCTCGGTAGCTCTGGTGGCGGGGTCCAGCCAGACGGCGGTCGCGTCCCGCGCGAAGCCGGCGTGACCACGGATCCGTACCTGGAGAACCTGGCGGTGATCCTGGGAGGGCCCGCGCGAAACACCAACCACGACGCGAGTCCGTTCCTGGCGACGCCGTCTGCGCAATTGGTGCCGCAGGATCACTACGGGCCGCGCAGCGAGTACCTCGACAATCCCGGAGACAACCCAGAACAGCCCTTTCCGGTCGAAACGGGGGGCCAGAATCGAGCCGGCTGCGAGTTCTCCCACTTCTCGTACGACGATCCGCTCCTGTACCAAGGAAAGCCGGGCGCTTCTCACCTCAGCGTGTACTTCGGCAACACGCACGTGAATGCATTCTCCACGTACGAATCGCTCCACGATTCGGGCAGCAGTACCTGCAACGGGCAGGAGCTGAATCGAACCGGCTACTGGGCTCCGGCGCTCTTCGACGACCAGGGCAACGTCCGCATCCCGGAGCGCGTCGTCGTCTATTACAAAGGTGAGGGACTCGCCAATGGCAGAGCCAAACCCTACCCGCCTCGGTCGGCGATGATCTCTGCGCAGAACATCAACACGATCAGCGGCAGCGTGGGCGGCGCCGACGGCACGTTCTCGTTCAAATGCTCCGACAACTACTCGGGTCCGGCGAGCCCGGTGTCGAACCTGATGCCGGACTGCGCAGGCAGTCTCTACGCAGACGGAGAGCCGAACCGCACCGTGCTCGAGGTCAATGTCAAGTTCCCGCAGTGTCTCAAAGCCGGTTCCGACCCTGCTCAATCGAACAGCTGGTACATTCCCAAAGCTGGAAGCTGGTACTACAGCCAATGCGAGGACGGAGACGACACGTTCACCAACCTCGAATACTTCATGAACTACGTCGTCGACGAGGGCGAGACCACCCAAAACTGGTACCTTGCCTCCGACGTCAATCCGGCGACGTACCAGATTGGCGAGCGAGGCCAAACCCTGCGAGCTGCCTGGTGGGGCGGCTGGCACGCGGAAACCAACAAGCTCTGGGTGGACAATTGCGTGAACAACGCAACGTTCAGCGACTGCGCATTCGGTTTTCTGAGCAACGGTGCCAATGGCATCAACATGGACGGTCCCGCGCTCAAATACCGTCCGCAGTACCAGGGCCCGAACAAGGTAGCGGCAAGCCAGGTATTCGCAGCGCTGTGCCCGCAGGCCGGCCGAGCAGGGCGCGCCTTCACCAAACCGGAAGATGCCGCCTACTGCACGCCCGGTGAGCACGTGAAGTGAGCTGGAGCGCGTCGGTTTGCAACATCTGGTTCGGCTGCGCTGCGGGGCTCGGTGCTGCCGCCTGCGTGGTGGCGAACCAGCCCACCGATCCGCCAGGGGCTTCGTCGCCCGCGCCGAGGGCCGCTGATCCAAACCACTCGACGCCCTCGACACCGCCGCCGCGCGTCACGACCAACGACGTCTCGATTCTCTATCCCGTTCCCGACACCCCAGACGCGATCGCGGCGCTGGTTCGTCCCACCGAAACGGGTGTGCACGGCCCGCTTCTCTCCGAGTCGCTTGCGGTCGAGGTGCTCTCGGGCACGGCGAAGACGACAGCGATGCGCCTCGATTTTGCCGAGGCGAGCGCATACGCCGATCTCGCGCTGGTCGCCGTGAGGCTGGATCCGTGTGCGCGCCGCGTCCCGTCCAGCCAGCAGGGGCAGGCGTGCATCAGCGAAGTACGCGCCGTGTTTCAGTCCGTCTTCGTGCAAACGGCCGAACCGTCGTTGCCGAGCTTCGGCGACGGCGCTTTCCACGTGAGCTACGACGTGCCGCGAGACGAGCTCGTCGCGATGCTGCGACAGATCTTGGCCCTCCGCGACGGCAATGGCGGCCTGCCTCCAGACGAAGAGCTGAGACCCCACCCCATCCTGCGCACGCAAGGGTTGCTGGGCTCCTTCGCGGCAGGAATGCGCGCCATCCTGCTCGCACACGTCGGTGAGAGCCGCACGGGTCGCATCACCATCTTCGACCATTGGTTTTTCGGGAGCGACGACACCTGGACGTTTTCGATGGGGGACGTGGTGGCCGGAACGATGGTTCGTGGCTTCATCCCCGTGGCCGACTCGACGTCGCAGATGGTGCTCGGTTCGAAACCGCGCGGCCTGGTTCTGGAGGAAACCAGCGCCGACGTGACCCTTTTCGCCACGCTTCCCCTGCGCAAGATGGACGCCCTGCTTTCGAAGTCGCGGTGGTCTGCTCCGCCCGACCAAGCCACACGCCAGCTCGCATTCGACACGGCAGCCGAGCTGGCCAATCCGCTCCGCATCGATTTTCCGGTCTCGGACTGCGCGGCCTGCCATCTCGCCGAGGGCGCACGCCGCGTTGGTGAATCGTTGGGCTTGCGCAGCGCGGCCGCATTCGCGCCCGCTCGCGGTACCAGCCACCAAGACCAGCGCGAGAGCGTGACCAACCTGCATGCGTTTGGCTACCTCGGCCGCCAGATCTCCATCATGCAGCGGACCGCGAACGAATCGGTGGTCGTAGCTGACGCGATGCAAGAGCTGCTTCGCTGACCGAACGCCGAACGAGTGGAGAAGTCGGGTGTCGCATGGACGACCTCGCAACTTTGCGGCCGGCGCGCTATCGCTGCGCCGGTGAAGCGCCCGCAACGCCTCGTCGCCATCGCTCTCAGCAAGAACCTCGGGCAGGGGAAGGCCACGCTGATCGTGCACGAGGGGGTCCGCTACGCCTGCGTGCGCCGCGGTCAGCAGGTCGACGTGCTGGAAGACGCGTGTCCGCACGAAGGCCACCCGCTGTCCATGGGCGTGGTGCGCGATGGAGTGCTCACGTGCCCGTGGCACAACTGGAAGTTCGAGCTCGACTCGGGCCTGTGTACGTTCGGCGGTGAGTCTGCGCGCCGGCTGCACAGCGAGGTGATCGACGGCGAGGTGTTCGTCGAGCTCACGCGTGAGGCGTCTCCGCCGCGCGAGCGGCACGAAGCGGATCTGCGGCGCGCCATCGACCTCGGCTCGCGCGACGGAATCGTGCGCACGGGTCTGCGCCTCGCGGCGCTCGAACCGCTCGGTCCCATGGGCGTTCTCGCCGACGTGCTGGCGCGGCGCAGTCGTCACGGCGTCACCGACGCCCTCGCCGCGCTGGCCGCTTTGATCCGTCTCGAACGCGCCGCCCTCTTGTCTGCGGCGGAAGCGTTGGCGCTCGCTGCGGAGGTCACGCTGTCGACGCCGCTGCACGGGGTCGATCTCGAGGAGCCCGCGGCCGCGGCCGAAGAGTATCGCGACGCATTTCTAGAGGCGTTGCTCGAAGAGCGTCGCGACGAAGCCGTGGCCCGGGCGATGGCGGCACGCGGCTCCTTCCGCGACGTGAGCCGCACGCACTTTTTGCCCTTCGCGAGCCTGAAGCTGTTCGATCGAGGCCTGGCGCTGGTTCGTGTGCAAGCTGCACTCTTTCTGGCAGAAGAGCTGCCTGCCCTCGACGGCGCCCTCCGCGTGGCCACCGCGCGCATGCTGTCGTGGGCGGTGGCCGAGACCGATCTGCCGCGCTGGCGTCTCACCCGCGGGGCGCTCGCGAGCGCGTACCAGCTGCCCACCGTGCCCGTGGATCCTCTCGCTGGCTTCGAGGAAGAGCGGCTCCTGGGATCCGAAAGAACGAGCACGCGCGAAGTGTTGTCCGCTCTCGCCACCGGGACTCCCGCTTCATTGCTGCTCGAATCCCTCGGCCGCGCGTCGCTGCAGCGCGTGGCCACGTACGATTGCGCGTGGTCGTCACGCGTCGAATCGAGCGTGACCATCGCCGAGCCCGTTCTCGCCGCGCTCTTCATCGCCGCGGCCCGGCGTAGCGAGCAGCAGCTCGCGGTGGTGGGCGCGCCGCTGGCCGTGATCGCCGCGGGGTTCGTCGGTCGGTTGCAGCGCCTCGCGGGCGACGTGGAGGCGCGGGCGGCAGGAGCGCTGCGTGATGCGTTGCGCGAGGTGGTGTTCGGCAGCGAGCTCGGCCAAACGCGGCGGTGCCTGGCGATTCTGTTCGCCGACACGCTGGCCGACGAGCCCGACTCGAAGCCCGTGCGCGGCGCCTTGGGTGCGGTGTTGCGCGAGCCGCGCGGCGCGGGCCTGGTGCGTGACGCCGCGCACGCCGAACGCCTCGTTCGCACCGGCAAGCCACCGGTCGGCATCGACTGAGCCGCGTTGGCCCTTCGCCGTCTCGATTCACCGGATCGCCATCTCACCGCGGCGCCGCTGCGTCGCGGACGCAGCGGAAGCCGTTGTTCGAGAAAGCAGAGTCCGGTGCTGCTTTGCCGCGATAGGCAAGGCCATTCCCCTCGCACGTGCACGTGCCGCACCAGAACGAGCCCCCGCGAAGCACCCGTTTGTCGCCGTGGTCGGGTCCCCTCGGATCGGCAACGCCCGCCTTGGCGACCTGCGCGTAGG
>JAYUXI010000618.1:0-2737 GCA_043753085.1 Myxococcales bacterium
GGCGCTGCGGCTGGGCCTCTGACGCAGGTTGAGATCCGCCGTGGTGAGCAGCTCGGTGCCCACGGGAAAGGCGCCCGAGAGCTCGTCGGTGCTCGCCGCGTCGGCGGAGTCAGTGGTGACCGCGCAGGCACCGACCAGAAGTGTCGTGAGCACCACGGCGAGGAACGTTTATGCATGATACATGTATTGTGCGGGATGCATGCCAATGTTCTCGTGTGCTGGGCTCAAAAGGCGCAATGGATGTGATCTTGGTGGTCGGAGCGGTTGCTCGGGCCGAGCGCTTCGACGGCGCCGAGCTCGTTGCATGCTTCCAGGAAGCTGCGCGCCAAGGCGCTGTCGCCGTTGATCTTGCTGCCGTTGATGGTGTCGAGGTCGAGGGCGCGGCCGTCGTAGTGGTACGAACCGGGGGAGTGCTCGGCGCCGGCGATGGCGGTGACGAAGTAGCGAAACCCGTAGCGCTCACGCAGCGCCACCATGCTCGATAGCAGCGCAGACGACAGCCTCACACTGCCGCACGGTGCGTTCCCGTAGCAGCTGCGCGTGGCGTTGCGCCCGGCTGCGGCCGCCCTGATGTTGGCGAGCGGATCCGCTCCGTCGTTGCGTCCGAACGTCTGGTCCCACAGCTCGACGTCACCGGCATCGTGGTAGGCGATCAGCGCAGCGCCGCCGCCCGAGTTTGCGACCGTGGGCTTGGCGAGGTACGCGCCATCGACCCACCCGGTGCGGCCGTCCCAGGTGATTCCGTACCAGCCGGCGCGCGGCGCGGCCGCTGCCGACTTCACCAGCGTGCCCTGTGGGATGACGACCAGGATCCGAGCGCTCGGACTCGGGCTCGAGCGCAGGTTCAAGTCGGCGGTGGTGACCAGGTTCGTTCCCACCGGAAACGCTCCGGAAATCTCGTCGGCGCTTGACTCGGAGTCGGACTCGTCGACGCCGTCGGCAGCGCAGCTCGCGGAGCCCGCGGCGACAGTGAGGATCAAGGAGACTGCAAGGACCAGATTGGAATGCGAGGGCGTGTGCATGCGTCCCACACAGCGCGATCCGTGCCAATTTATATTTTAGAAAAAACCAAGCGATTGCCTGGTTTGGGCTGCCGTTGCCTGGATCGGACGTGCACCAAGCGGTGGGCTCGTGTCCCACCAGGCAGGGCGCCCGATCCTTTTCAGCCGCTTCTTGCGCGCAGTTTTGCCCGACCCGGCTGCGGGTCGCGCGCCAACCTGCGCGGCAGTTGTGGCAAGATGGCGCCGTGCGTCGTGAGCTCTTTGGTTGGCACTCCCCTCGTCTCGGCCTCGACATGCCCATCGTGCGGTACGGAGAATGGGGGCGCGCGCTCCTGCTGTTTCCGACCGCCCAGGCCGACTTCCTCGACAACGAGCGATTCGGATTGATCGACGCCATCGCCCCATTGATCGAGGCCGGCCGGGTCAACGTGTTTTGCGTGAACACGATCAACAACGAGTCGTGGATGGATCGCGGCCTGGCACCGGCGGAGAAAGCGCGCCGACAGGCCTTGTATGCAGGCTACGTCGAGCACGAGGTGGTCGCGCACATCCGCAAGGCCCTCGGCAACGACGAAGCCCGCATCGGCGTATCGGGCGCAAGCTTCGGCGCGTATCACGCGGCCAACTCGTTTTTTCGCCGGCCCGACCAGTTCGACACGCTGATCGCCATGAGCGGCTTTTACGAGCTGTGGCCCAGCTGGCTGCGCGGCTTCTCGAACGACGACGTCTACTACAACAACCCGATGTGGTACGCGCCGCGCATCGCGGATCCGCACCAGCGCCATCTCATCGCGAGCTCGCAGGTGCACATTCTCACTGGCCAGGGCGCCTTCGAGATCCCGGAAGAATCCAGGCGATTTTCTGCCGCGCTCGGCGCCGCGGGGCTACCGCACCACCTGGATCTCTGGGGCCACGACGTGCCGCACGACTGGCCGTCGTGGCGGTCCATGCTGGCGCACTATCTCGAGCACCGGGTCTCCTGGTGACGCGTCGGGTCGGCCTGCTGGTGGGCCGCGAGCGCAGCTTCCCGGACGCGGTCCTCGCCGAGATCCATCGTCTCGATTCGAGTGTGCACTGCAGCTACGCCGAGTTCGAAGCACCGCGCGCCGACCGCAAGGTACCGTACGACGTGATCCTGGATCGCATCTCGCACGAGGTCACTTGCTACCAGCCGTGGCTGAAGCTCGCCGCGCTGCGGGGCACGCGCGTCGTCAACAACCCGTTTTTCCGCATCGCGGACGACAAGTTCTTCAACGCCGGCCTCGCGCTCGACCTCGGCCTCGCAGTGCCGAAGACGTGCTTGCTGCCGCAGCAGCGCTACGCGCCCGACGTCATCGACGCAACGCTCGAGCGCACCATGCGCTTCGTCGACTGGGATCAGATCGAGCGCGAGCTCGGCTACCCCATGTTCATGAAGCCGCACTGGGGCGGCGGCTGGCGCGACGTGTCGCGCATCGAATCGCGCAGCGAGCTCTTTTCCGCGTACGAGCGCAGCGGCGCGCGCCCGATGATCCTGCAAGAGGGAATCCTGTTCACGCAGTACGTCCGCTGCATCGTGATCGGCGATCAGGTGCGCCCCGCGCTGTGGGATCCACGCCTGCCGCACTTCGAACGCTACGTGCGTGCCGAAGGCACGATGCCGCCGCTCTCTCCTGCGCTCGAAGCCCAGTGCATCGACGACGCGCGCACCATCAGCAGCGCGCTCGGGTACTCGATGAACACCGTCGAGCTCGCCA
>JAYUXI010000619.1:0-2735 GCA_043753085.1 Myxococcales bacterium
TGGCTCGTGCATTGCAGAGGCGGCGCCGGTGGCCTGCAATGGCGAGTTCACCAACGACTACACGTGCGGCGGCAGCGCGCTGTGCTGCCTTCCGGGCGATGGTGGAGTCGTTTCGCAGTGCGATCAGCAGAGCGTACTGGCCGCGGAGATTGCCATGGTTCGTGCCGCGCAGGCGGCGCTTCGTACGGGCCAGCCCGAGCTCGCGCTGCGCACGTTCGCAGAGCACGCACGAAGTTTTCCTTCTGGCGCGTTGCAAGAAGAGCGCGAAGCCGGGGAAGTCGTCACCTTGTGCGCCCTGGGTCGCGCCGAAGGACGCGACCGTGCGCGTCGCTTCGAGCGGGAGCGCCCGCGCTCGTTGGCTCTGCCGCGGATCCACGCCGCCTGTCGCAAGTAGCGCGGCAGGATCCGGCCAGCTCGAGCAGCGTTTGCGTATGGCCCGGTCGAGCTGGGCGTGGGCGTCTACGGCATCCAGGTGCGGCCGGTGGGCACGCCGGCGCGCAGCGATCTGCCGCCGTACCCTACCTTGCCGTGCCGCGCTTCCTGGTCGAATGAAGCCAGCAAAAGACCCGCTCGAGAAGCCGCACGAGCCGGCGTCTTCGCTCACGCCTTCGAGTGCAAGGCCTGCTGGACCCGCTCGAGCAGCGACGCCGGCGTGAACGGCTTCTGCAGAAACGCCGAAGCACCCTCGATTCCGTGCGTCTCGTGCTTCTCCTCGGGGTGCCCGGACATGAACAGCACGCGCATGTTCGAGCAGAGCGGCATGAGTCGCCCGACGAGCTGCCGACCACTCATCCGCGGCAGGACCACGTCGGTCACGATGAGGTCTACCTCCGGACCTTGCTGCTCGCAGATCAGCAACGCCTCTCCGGCATTGGCCGCGACCCGCACGACGTACCCCCGCCGACGCAAGATGTCTGCGGCGAGATCGCGAACCTGGTCGTCGTCCTCGACGAGCAGGATCGTCTGATGAGGCTGCGCCAGCTCGAGCGGCCGGCGCTCCGCAGGCAGCACCTCTTCGGCGCAGCCCCCGACCGCCTCGAGGTAGATCCGGAACGTGGTTCCAACGCCCGGCTTGCTGTCGACGGCGAGGTGCCCGCCGCAGCGCTGCACGATCCCGAAGACGGTCGCAAGACCCAGCCCGGTGCCCTTGCCCTCGGCTTTGGTCGTGAAGAACGGTTCGAAGATCCGCGCCTGGGTTGCGGAGTCCATGCCGGTGCCCGTGTCGCTGACGGACAGCATCACGTGCAGGCCAGGCCGAACGTTTTGGTGCAGGCGCGCGTACTCTTGGTCCAGCTCCACGTTGCGGATGTCGACCACCACTTCACCGCCCCGCGTCATCGCATCGCGGGCATTGATCGTGAGGTTCATCACGACCTGCTCGATCTGAGCGGGATCGGCGTTGACCTTCCCAACTTCGTGGGCGGGCAAGATGGTCAGTCGATGCTCGGCGCCCAGCAAGCGGCTCAGCATTTTTACCATGCCAAGCACGCTCTGGTGCAGATCCAGTACCTGAGTCGCGAACGCGCGTTTCCGGCTGAAGGTGAGCAGCTGCGACGTGAGCTCCGCCGCGCGCAGAGCCGCTCGTTTGATCTCTTCGACATCTGGACGAATGAGGGAGTCGGGCGCGTCACTGAGGATCAGGTCCGAGTAGCTGAGAATGACCGACAGCATGTTGTTGAAGTCGTGCGCTACGCCACCGGCAAGCCGTCCGAGCGCGTCCATCTTCTGTGCCTGCAAATACTGGGTTTCCAGTGTGCGGCGGTCCGTCACATCCGTTTGAACGCCGACGTAGTGAGTCAAGCGACCGGTCGCGTCGCGGATCGGGGTGATGGCCAGCTGATTCCAAAACGTGCTGCGATCCATGCGGTAGTTCAGCAGCTCCACGGTGCAAGGACGACCTTGCGAGATTGCCTCGCGCAGGATCGCCAGCGTGGCGGCATCGCTGCCGGGTCCCTGCAAGAACCGACAGTTCTTGCCGACGACTTCCGCGCGCGCGTACCCGGTCATGCGTTCGAAACCTGGACTGGCGTACGCGATTGGGTTGCCATCCTGCAGGGCATCCGTGATCAGGATGCCCTGCGAGACAGCCTGCACGGCGCGATTCAGCATGCGCAGGGTCGCGTCGTTGCGTCTGCGCTCCGTGATGTCGCGGATGTTGCACTGCGCTACGCGGTCGCCGCCGGACTCGTAGACATTGCTGACGAACTCGACGTCGATGGTGCGACCGTCACGGGCTTGTAGCGGCAGGTGCTCGTGGCGCACGTACCCGGCGGTCTGCAGCTCGACGAAGGAGCTCTTCATGGCCGCGACATTTTGGAAAGGCCCGAGCTCCCAAACACGGTGACCGACCAGCTCTTCGCGTGAAGATCCAATCAAGCCACAAAGGAAGGGATTTGCGTCGAGAACTCGGCCTGAATCTGCCTCGAGAATCAGGATGCCGTCCATGGCCGATTCGAAGAGTCGCCGGTACCGCAGCTCGCTCGCGGCAAGTAAAACGGTGGCAGTGCTCGCGGCCACCGCTTCGCGGCAGAACATGGCGACCACCGGCCGAGCACGCATCGTGAGCGTGGTGATCGTGACGTCACCGCGAACCCGCGTGCCATCTCCTGCCTTCCGAAAGGTGATGTCTCGGGTCCGCGCCTGCTCGTCACGAAGCAACGCCGCCAGCGACGCGTGCGGCGACTCCTCGGGAGCAAGCTGCGACATGATTCTCGCGAGCAGCTCGCTTTCGGCGC
>JAYUXI010000620.1:0-2725 GCA_043753085.1 Myxococcales bacterium
GGCATCGACGGATGCTCCGGGATCTCGCATCGTGGCGACGCAGAAGTGCGTGCGGTTGCCGACCAGCCACGCGGCATGCAAGAACGTGGTGTCTTGGCCTTTGCCCGCGCGGCAGAAAGGCTACGGCGGAGCGGCGCGCTCACCCCGATCCGTGGCGTCGTTTCGTTCCTGTTCCTGATCGACAAACCTTTGCATAGTGGGACGGTGGCCCGCGCCGCGCGCGCTGCGCGCTACTCGCAGGTTCCGCGGGTGCAGACGGCGTTCGCGCCCAGCGTCCTCAGCCACTGACCGACGCGCAGGCCACTCGAGCCGTCGACGCGCGTCTGCCAGTTCGTGCGCGGGCGGCCGCCGTACTCGAACGTTCGCCCGTCGACCTGGTACTCCGTGCCCGACGCAAATGTGTAGTTTGCATTGATTCCGACCACCACCGAGGGACCCGAGCCCGCACGGTACAGCGGGCCGCCCGAATCGCCAGGGCAGAGGCCGCCGCGCCGACCATTGCCGGCTTCGGGCGGGGTGTTTCCTGCCGTGCGCACCCATTCCGGGCCTGGCGTGATGACGTAGATGCCCTTCATGATGTCGACCGTGCCGTTTTGCCGGTCTTGCTCGTTGACGAAGCTCCCCGGGTGCAGCGTGTCGGTGAATGGGATCGCGGACGTTTGCGACACACGGAGGCGACTGCCGCTGTAGTCCCAGGTTCCGGCCACCTGATCCTCGCAGCCGTAGCCGGTGAGGACCACGAGATCGCCGTCTGCGACGGGCGCGAGGTCGATGGCAGCCTCCGGGACGCCCGCGATGTCGGCAGTGGTGACCAGCACCGCTGCGTCGGCCATCTCGGTGGTGCCGCTCACGTGGACGCTGCCGCACTCCCGGGCGGCGCACGTTGCCAGCCAGGCCGGTTCGATCTCGACTCGCTCGAGCGTGTACTCTGCATAGAGGTCCGCGGAGGTGCGTGCGAACCGTCCGAACGCCTTCGCGTTGCCGACCCGGATCGTCGTGCCGGCGACGTATCCACCGACGCAGTGGGCGGCGGTGAGGATCAGGCGCGGGCCAATCTTCGAGACCGTGCAGTTGCCCTCGATCTGCATGGTGGCATCGTGCTCGCCGCGGCGCGCGAGCCGGCCACCGACGAGATCTTGCTCGCCCGTTTCGCCGGCTTCCGCATCCGGCGCGCCCTCCTCGGCACAGGCGAACGTGGACAGAGCCAAGGCAACCAGGAGCGAATGGGACGAGAGCACGTGAAACGCACTGCACGATACGAGCCAGCCCTTTCCGTGGAGATCCGTGGGCAATCGAGTACGTGCAGCGAAGGAAGTCGGAAAGAATTTTCCGACTGGTGGCACGGATCCGACCGGAAGATGCCGACGCTCGCTCTAAAACGTTAGGCGCGGCAAAAGACGTGGGCCTGGACGCACCATCGTGAAGTCGGTCAGGCCACGGCACGCGTACACCGCCTGCTGGTCCATCCACAGCGGGGTGCACGTAGTCATCGAGAGCGCCGGACCCGCGTCCGCCGGGCCACTCGACGCCAGCACCTTTGCCTTGGACCAAGCGAAGCGATCGGGCACGTGACCCCGTGTAGTCTTCACGCGTTTGAGGTCGAGATCGAGCTCGATGATCTCTTGGTCGGTCGCCACCAGGACGCGATCGTCGACGACGTGCAGCGAGGTGCGCTCCACGGCGCCAACGACCACTCGGCCGCGCTCGCGCAGGGTCGTCTCGTCGAGGCGGACGACGAAGGTGCGCCGCGTGCTGGGATCTGCCTGCAGCGCGTAGAAGGCGTCGCCGGCGTGCCCGACGTGCTGGGGGTCGAGCTCTCGGCTCGGCGGCGTCACGAAGGTGCGGCGCACGAGCGGCTGCGCGCGGTCGTCGAGCAGCTCGAGGTCGAGCGACGGCAGCGAGGCCTTGCCCTGGCGCTGGTGGCTCAGCAGGATCCGGTTGCCCCCGAGCCTCACCTGCTCGGCGACGACGGAGCGCGTGAGCTGCGGGCGCAGCTGCTCGTCGCGCACGGTCAGGGTAGCGCGGCCGGGCTCTCGGTCGAGCGTGACCACCCGGTGGCCGTCGAAGTCGAGGCCGCCGGACGGTGACACGAACCCCGCGGCGCCGGTGGCGTGGTGCAGCACGACGCCCGTCGCCACGTCCCACTCGAAGACGTACGGGCGCGCCTTCGCCTCGTCGCCCTCCGGCACGTCCGTAGAATACACGTAAACGGTGCCGTGTGGATGCAGCGCCGAGGGAGCGTGCCCGCGCACCATCGGGGGTCCGTGCAGACCGCCGTCGACCAGTTGGATCGGGATCGTGCTGACGCGCACGTCCGCGGTAGGCAACGCGGCCTGCGCGAGCACGACCGACGACAGCAGCAGGGCCAGTGACAGCGACGGCATCATCGGTCGCCTCCACGTGCCGCGTACACGCTGCCCCGCGTGTGCCCGCCGGGGCCGGATTCGGTGCTCGCGGACAGCGCCAGGTGAATCACATCGCCCGTGCGGGCCTGGGCAACGGCGTCGAGCCCGCACTTGCGGACCTGGAAGAGGTGGCTCGCTTCGATCGCCGCGGTGAGGTCGAGCGGGCGAGACCTGGCTGCCGAGATTGCGGTCATGCCGTACCCTTCGGCCGCCGCCGCGCCGAGGTTGCGCACTTTCGAGAGCGCCCATCCGCGCGGGCCGCTTCACGCGCGCGAGCCCGAAACGCCACCTTGTCGGGCGCAAAGAAGCAGGTTTCGAAC
>JAYUXI010000621.1:0-2724 GCA_043753085.1 Myxococcales bacterium
TTTGGTTTTGCGACGCCATTGGCGTCGACTTTTACGGTGCGCACGAAGAAAGGCGCGGGCCCGAGTGAGCGGATGTCTTGCTCGATCGAGTGCATCTCCTCGTATTCGGGGCAGCTGGCGAGATCCCAGTCGAGGACGGTACGGCGACCGACGGATCCGGGTCGCGGCGTGATGGTGAGGATGGCAGCGCCGTGCTCGTTGTCCCAGCCGACGTCGATGCCGAGTGGGAACATGTCCGGCTGGCGCTTTTCGAGCCAGGCACGGATGAGCGGGATCGCCGTTTCGACTTTGCGCCGCTCGCGGAGATCCGCTTTGCCCAAGTTGCCGGCACGCACCACGGCGTGCACGATCTTCGAGTCGGCCCGGCGTTCCAGCTTTTGCAGCATGCGCCGGTAGTTCTTCATGCGATCCATGAGGCGGAGCAGCGGCTCGCCGGTGAGCGTGACGGCGCCGCGCGAGGCGCGGAGGGCCGCGTTTTCGACGCCTTGCTCGAGGAAGAAGCGATCGAGCGAGGGCTGGTCCTTCATGTAGATGCCCTTCTTGCCCTTCCAGACGCGGAACAGCGGCGGCTGTGCGATGTACAAATATCCGCGCTCGATGAGCGCTGGCATCTGCCTGTAGAAAAACGTGAGCAGCAGCGTGCGAATGTGGCTGCCGTCCACGTCGGCGTCGGTCATCAGGACGATCTGGTGATACCGGATCTTGTCGGGGTCGAAGTTGCCGCCCTGTTCTGGACTACCGATGCCGCAGCCAAGCGCTGCGATGAGCGTACCTATCATCTCGGATGACAGCATCTTGTCGAGCCGGGCGCGCTCGACGTTCAGGATCTTGCCGCGCAGCGGAAGGATTGCCTGGTATTTGCGATCGCGGCCTTGCTTGGCCGAGCCACCTGCGGAATCTCCCTCGACGATGTACAGCTCGGTGAGAGACGGATCGCGCGACTGACAGTCGGCCAGCTTGCCGGACAGGCTCGTGTAGTCGAGCGCGCCTTTGCGCACGACCTCACGTGCCTTGCGGGCAGCTTCCCGCGCCTTTGCGGCGAGAATGGCTTTCTCGAGGATCTTCCTTGCGACCGCTGGGTTCTCTTCGAAGAAACGGCCGAGGCGCTCGCCCACCACGTTTTCCACGATGCCCTTGACCTCGCTCGAAACGAGCTTGGACTTGGTCTGCGAGTCGAAGCTTGGATCCGGCACCATGACGCTGACCACGGCGGTGAGGCCTTCGCGGATGTCTTCGCCAGTCAGGCCATTTTTGACCTCTTTGAACAAGTTGGCGCTCTGGCCGTACGAGTTGAACACGCGTGTGAGAGCGGCTTTGAAGCCGGTGAGGTGCGTGCCGCCGTCTCTGTTGTGGATGTTGTTCGTGTAGCAAAAGATCTGCTCGGAGAAGCTGCCGTTCCATTGCAGCGCCACCTCGACGACGATCTCCTGGCCGTTGTCGATCGAGCCCTTCGACACGATGTTGATCACGTTTTCGTGAGCGGGCTCCTTGGCCTTGTTGAGCAGGGCCACGAACTCTTTGACGCCGCCCTTGTACTCGAAGGTTTCGGTGCGACCCTCGGCGCGCTCGTCTGCCAGGACGATGACGAAGCCGGCGTTCAGAAACGCGAGCTCACGCAGGCGGCTGGCCAGGATGTCGTACGAGAACTCGGTGATGCTGAAGATTTCCGGGTCGGGTCGGAACGACACCTTGGTGCCGGTCTTGTCCGAGTCGCCGATGACCACCAGTGTGCCGACGGGTACGCCGCGTCGGAACTCCATGAAGTGAACGTGGCCTTCGCGCTTGATCTCCATGCGAAACCACTCGCTCACGGCATTGACCGCGGACACGCCGACGCCGTGCAGACCGGCCGACACCTTGTAGCTGCTGTGATCGAACTTGCCGCCAGCGTGCAGCATGGTCATGACGACCTCGGCTGCGGAGACCTGGCGTTCGAGCTTCTTGGACATCTCGGCGTGGATGCCGACGGGGATGCCGCGCCCGTTGTCTTCGACCGAGACGCTGCCGCCCTCGTGCAGCGTGACCTTCATGTGGGTGCAGTGTCCACCCAGGTGCTCGTCGACCGCGTTGTCGACCGCTTCCCACGCCAGGTGGTGCAGGCCCGATCCGTCGTGCACGTCGCCGATGTACATGCCCGGGCGCTTGCGCACCGCTTCCAGACCTTCCAGCACGGTGATGCTGTCGCTGCCGTAGCTGCCTGCAGGCTGCTCCCCGGCGGGCTGCACTTGTACGCTGCTGGAGGCAAGGTGCTCCTCCGGAACGGCCGGAGCGGGAGCTGCTTTCGAGGATTTCGCGGGGGCCTGTGATTCTGGTTGCTGGCTCATGGACACCTGATGGCGAGCGAGGGAAAAAGCCCTCGCTGCGCACCCGATCGTTCTAGCCGAATGCGCTCCGTTTGGCCATCCCGGCCCGCTGATCGTTTGGACGTAATTTCAGGTATTTGGGTGGCACTTCACGGGGCTTTTTCGACCCTGCGCAGGACGCCCCCCGCGACCTCGAAATCGGTCCGAAGCTCGGCGCCGTCGGCGCCGAGATCGACCAGCTCCGGACGCGTGGTGGTAAGCAACACCTGGCCGCGCTGGCGCCGCAAGAACGTGAAGAGTGCACGTGTGCGATCGCGGTCGAGCTCGCTGGATACGTCGTCGAGAAGGACCAAGGGCTGGGCGCTGCGCGCGCGCGCGACGACTTCGATCTCGGCGCTCTTGATCGACAGCACGAGCGCGC
>JAYUXI010000622.1:0-2723 GCA_043753085.1 Myxococcales bacterium
GCCGCCGCGAAGAAAGCCATCGCGGTCCGACTGACGAACGATGCGCCCCTGCCCGAAGGCAGCATGGCGCAAGCGCTCGATCTCGTTCCCGATTGGGACAGCTACAAGATCTATCTGTGGGCCATGCGTGACACCGATCCACTGCCGCGGCCCTACGCCACGTCAGCCAACATCGTGGTCATCGGCGACGCGGCGCACGCGATGATGCCGACCATCGGCATGGGGGCCAGCCTTGCCATCGAAGACGCCGAGGTCCTCGCGCGCGCGATCGCGGCCGCCATGCCACCGAGTCCGGACGTCGCGTCCTTCCGCAGCAACGCGATCCATGCCGTGTTCGCGCCCTTTGCCGCGGCGCGCGTTCCGGTCTGGAACGATCTGATGGGGCGCGCGCGGAAGGCGGCGGTCGCCAACTTCATCGACGTGGCGCAGCGCAAGCGGTTTGCCATCGGCCCACAGATCCCGAACACCTTTCTCTCGAACGTGGTCAGCGGAGGCGAAGCCATCGCCGCTGCGCTCGGCCTGTAGCTCGGCGCACAGTCACCCACGCTCGTTCCGTGACCTCGGTTTGGCGCGAACGACGGCGTCGATACGTCGTTTGTGGTTGCAAGAGTGGAGACGAGGCTGCGCGTCGATCGACGAGACGAGTTGCTAGATGGAAGGTTGATCGAGCACGCTGCCCACTGCAGCCTCGTCGGCCTTGCCGTGGCAATCCTTGAACGGCAACCCGCTGCCACACACGCAGGGCTCGTCGGCCTCCAAGGTGCTGCTTGTCGACGACGAAGCTGCGGGAGCCTCTTCTGCGGGCGGCGTCATGCCTTCGCCGTGGCACTCGGCGAACGGCTTGCCGCTGCCGCACGGACACTCGGCGCCGAGCTCGACGGCGGGCTTGCGCGGTGCGCGTTGGACCATCCGCGGCGGCGGGATCGTTCCGCCTTCGTCGCCCGTGAACTCCTCGCCGTCGTGCAGAAGATGCATGGCCTGCTCGCGCTGGTGGGCGCGTTCGAGCTCTTCTTGCTCGAGGCGTTCGAGCTCCGACTCTTTTTGCACCTTGGTCTTGAAGACCTGCGTCAGCGTTTGCGAGGCGACCGACGCCATCATGGTGACGAAGATGTCGTAGCCCTCTTTCTTGTACTCTTGCTTCGGATCGCGCTGGCCGTAGCCGCGCAGGCCGATGCCGTCGCGCAGGTGCTCCATCGTGGTCAGGTGGTCGACCCACTGGCGATCCACTTCTTGCAGGTAGTAGTGGCGGAACACGCGCAGCAGCACGGATGTGTCCATGTCGTGCTCGCGTTCGACGAGGCCGACCTCGGCTTGCTTGTACAGGTCGTGCGCCAGATCGTGCACGTCGGTGATCTGGTCGAAGTCCTTGGCTTTGGTGCCGAAGTGCTCCTCGAAGGCGCGGCCGATGCCCACCCAGTCCCAGTCCTCCGGAGGCTTGTTGCGCGGGCACGAGTCTTCGACGATGGATCCGATGACGCCGTCCATCACGTCGAGCATGCGCTCGCGCTGGTCGCCCAGGCTCTGCGAGCACTCTTCCGCGATCCGCGTGCGGAGTGCATTCTTGTCTTCCAGGTCGCTCGGCTTGACGTCGACCTTGTAACCCCACTGGTGGTACACGGCCTGCACCACGCTGAAGGCGTCATCGAGGGCGATTGCGTCGACGTCCTTGCGGACCGCGTCGTCGAGGCGGTCCAGTTTCTTCATCTTGCGCAGCTTGCCGGTGGGCTTGCCTTCGTCGTCGAGCTCTTCGGGGCGGTACACGCCGAGCAGCAGCTGCTGACGGATCGTGTAGACCGTCTTGCGCTGCTCGTTCATCACGTCGTCGTATTCGAGAACGTTCTTGCGGACCTCGAAGTTGCGGGCCTCGACCTTGCCCTGCGCGTCGATGATCGACTTCGAGACCCACGGGTGCTCGATGGGCTCGTCGTCGGGCATGCCCATGCGATCCATCAGCGCTTTGACCTTGTCGCCACCGAAGTTGCGCATCAGATCGTCTTCGAGCGACAGAAAGAAGCGCGAGGAGCCGGGATCGCCCTGCCGACCGGAGCGCCCGCGCAGCTGGTTGTCGATGCGGCGTGACTCGTGGCGCTCGGTCCCGAGGATGTGCAGGCCGCCGGCCCCCTTCACCTTTTCGCGGTCTTCGGCGCAGTCCTTCTCGTACTGCGTGACCACCTTGGCGAACTCTTCGGGCTCGGCGTCGGGATCGCGGCCCTGCTCCTTGAAGTCGAGCTTGGCGAGCATCTCGGGGTTGCCACCGAGGATGATGTCGGTGCCGCGGCCGGCCATGTTGGTGGACACGGTGATGCTGCCGGCGCGACCTGCTTGCGCGACCACATACGCTTCCTTTTCGTGCTGCTTGGCGTTCAAAACCGCGTGCGGGATCTTGCGCTTCTGCAGCATCTTGGCCACGGCGTTGCTCTTCTCGACGCTGACGGTGCCGAGCAGCACCGGCTGGCCGCGCTCGTGGCAGTCGATGAGCTCGTCGGTGACGGCTTTGAACTTTTCGCGCTCGGTCTTGTACACGACGTCTTGCAGGTCTTCGCGCAGGATCGGCTTGTTCGTTGGGATCGCAACGACCTTGAGCTTGTAGGTGTTCCAGAACTCCGAGGCCTCGGTGTCGGCCGTACCGGTCATCCCGCCGAGCTTGTTGTACAGGCGGAACAGGTTCTGGAAGGTGATGGTGGCCATCGTGCGCGTCTCTTCTTGGATGCGCACGCCCTCCT
>JAYUXI010000623.1:0-2720 GCA_043753085.1 Myxococcales bacterium
GCAGATCGTCGCCCCAGTCGAGCTCGCCGAATGCACCGGGCTTCGGGCGCGAGGGCAGGTCCGTCATTTTCGAGGGTAAGTCGTCCGGAACGTCGGGCAGGTGTCTCTTCGTGATGGGCGGCAGCGGCGCGCCCTTGACGGCGGTGCTGGCGCGTTCGATCACGACCGCCGGCAGCTCCGGCATGGTGGGTCGCATGCCTTCGGGCACGGCAACTGGCGCACGAGCCGGCAGACTGGGCTCCGCGTCTGACAGAGAGCGGAGCTTGGGACGCTTGCGAGCGAGCTCCGGTCGCTTCGGCTCGCCGCCTGCGGCAGGCCGCGAGGGCGCGGTGATCCGTTCCGCTGCCAACTTCGCGGGCGATGCCGCGACCGTTCGCTGCACGACGAACGAGTGGCCGCACTTCGGACAGCGCATGCGCAAGCCCGTCGTGGGTACACGCCGTTCGTCTACTTGGTACGGGGCCTGGCAAGATTCACAGCGTACGTCGAGCATCGGTTCGTTCTGCGATGGCCCCGGCGGGGGCCGGCCTTTCAATCTCGGAGGGAGCGCGGGTCACGCAGGCCGTAACGCTGGATGAGACGATACAAGTTCATCCGGTCCATTCCTGCTTTTCGTGCGGCTCGGCTGATGTTGCCCTCGGACCAGTCGAGGAGCTGACTGACATAGCCGCGTTCGAACTCGGCGACGACCCGCTCTTTCGCGCTCTTGAACTGCGCGTCGACCAGCTTGCTCGCGTCTGCTTTGGAGCTGCGGACCGGTTCGACCAGCTCGGCCGGCTCGGCGATGCGGCGTTCGCCGTCGGGCCCGGTGGGACGGGGCTGCTGCTGCGCGCCGATCCCGCGAGGCGGCGTTCCGAACACGGCGGTTGCGCTCGGCGGCGCAGCTTTTCCGTCCGCTTCGCTCGGGTAGGCGCCGGCATCGTAGCCGCGGACGTCGCCCGGAGCGGTGCCGGACGTGTCCTGAAAGGCCAGCGTGCGCTCGACGAAGTGCCGGAGCTCGCGCACGTTGCCCGGCCAGTCGTGACGCATCATGCTCGCCAGCGTCTCGCCGCGGAAAAGATGCTTCACGTGTGAAGACTGCACGGATTCCAGGAACCCATTGACGAGCAGCTCGATGTCCTCGAGACGCTCGCGGAGCGGCGGCACGCGGACGGTGACGACCGAGAGCCTGAAGTACAGATCTTCCCGGAAGCGGGCGTTGTTGACCTCGCGTTCCAGCTTGCGGTTCGTGGCGGCCACGATGCGCACGTCGATCGTGCGTGACTTGGTCTCGCCAATGCGGCGGATCTCGCGTGCTTCGAGGGCGCGCAGCAGCTTCGACTGAATCTCGAGCGGTAGATCGCCGATCTCGTCCAGAAAGACCGTGCCGCCTTGCGCCGCTTCGAAGGCGCCGGTGCGATCCCGTTCGGCGCCGATGAATGCACCCTTCACGTGTCCGAACAGCTCGCTCTCGATCAGGTGGGGCGAGATGGTGCTGCAGTCGACCAGCACGAACGGCTTGCGAGCGCGTGGGCCGCGGCGCACGAGCTCGGTGGCGACGAGCTCCTTGCCGGTGCCGCTCTCGCCCTCGATCAGCACGTTGGAACCCGATTGCGCCACGCGATCGAGGATCGCGAACAGGCGGTGCATGGGCAGCGTGTTGCCGATCAGATCGCCGAAGCTCGGGCGCGCAAGTAGCTCGACGGCCTGCTCTGCGGGCAGCTCGCGGATGCGGATCACCGAATCGCCGATCTGCAGCTTGCAGCCGTCTTCCGGCAGGTCCACGTCGCGGACGCGCAGGCCCCCCAGGCGGGTGCCGTTCAAAGAGCTCTGGTCGCTGATCTTCCACGCCGTGCGATCGTGGACGAGACGGCAATGGAAGCGCGACACGGTCGGGTCGGCGAGCACCAGCTCGTTGGACTCGTGGGAGCCGATGCGCAACAGCTCGCCGTCCAAGATGACGAGCCGTTCGACCACCTTGCCGGCCTCGCGTTCGACGGCGAACTCGAGGCGAGCTGCGACGGCAGAGCGTGCGTAGGGGTTGTGGACCGCTTCGTGGGTGAGGCGGTTCGGTTGCGAAGACATGTCAGCAGCCTACACGAGGTCCTTCAGGACGGAAGCCGAAGCCCCCGGCGAAGTCGCGTACGGCCTGTTGCACGGCGGCCACGCCTTCCGGCAAGCTGACGCGAAACGCCGGCAATTGTTCGCAGAGGGCGGCGTAGATCTTGAAAAGATCGACCCAGGCTCCCCGCGCGTGGCTGGAGCAGGTGTGCGAGAGCAGCTGGCCCATCACGTACGGCGGGGTTCGGCGCGCCAGCATCAGGCCCATGCCGCTGCGCCGCTTCGCGTCCAGAAACCAGGCTTGGGCCAGTGGCAGTGCGATAGGAGCCTTCTGCACCGGCAGCTTGACCGCTCCGTCGTCCAGGATGTGGAGCCCGCGCTGGGCGAACGCCTGGCAGGTGGTGCTCTTGCCGGAGCCGGGAGGCCCGCCCACGAAGAACACGCCTTCCGGAGTGCGCAACGCCGAGCCACGCAGCACGATGGAGTCGCCCTGTTTCAGAACGCCGGGCGCCTCGGCGATCTGCACCGAGCCGCCGACCTCGACGAACGTGTCGGCGCCGAGGCGCGGACGCGGAGAAGAGGCGAGCGCGAAGGGCGATGCCAGCTGGAGTTGCAGCGCGCGCACGCGCTCGCGCGCCACGTAGCGGGGAATCTTCCGCAGCGCAGCCGTGCGCTCTTCG
>JAYUXI010000624.1:0-15736 GCA_043753085.1 Myxococcales bacterium
CTGACGCCGCAGGCGGCGGACGCAAGACCAGGAGCTGACGCCGCAGGCGGCGGACGCAAGACCAGGAGCTGACGCCGCAGGCGACGGACGCAAGACCATTCTGGCGGTTGGTCCCAGCTCGCCGAAGCGGTAAGGGGGGCTTCCCATGACCTCCTGGAGCCACGCTCTCGTCGCCGCGCTCGTCTCCTTGTCGCTGCTGTCTGGCTGTGGCTGGTGGCGTGCCGAGACCGCGCGGCAAGAAACCCTTACGCAGCAGCTCGATGCCTACGTGATTCCGACGCCCATCGACCAGGTATGGCCACGTGTGCGTGAGCCCCAGGGTGACCACGATCAGCTCCTGTGGGACGGCATCACGTGGAGCGACTCCGGTCCCTACGCGATGGTCAGCTCGCGGGATCGCGAGGTCAGCAAGCAGGGCGACGGTACCACCGTGACGGACACGACCTGGTACGACTGCCATGCGATCGCCGTACCCGGCGGTACCCGTGTGCGCTATACACGTTTCGTCGAAGAGCGCAAGGTGCAAAAGGGCAGCCGCAGTGGCCCGACCGTGAGCGAGCGCCGCGCCATCGATCTCGAGCTCGGCCTGATAAGGCTTCTGGATCCGGCTGCCGGTGCGCGCATCGATGCTGCGGGCGAGAGCGCTGCCAAAAAGGCGAAGTGAACACCATGAACGAATACCCCGCGCAGGCACCGTGCCGCCGCCGACGCCTACTTGCCGAACAGGCCGCCGGGCACCATGGCAAAAAACGCCAGCGCCACCAGCATCACGATGGCGATGGCGCCCAGCGCGTAGCCCATACGGCTTTGTGACGTGCTCCAGCCGTCGCCGTAGAACTTGCCGCGTGAGCGCGTGCGGATGGTGCGCTGCACCTCGTTGAGGATCTGTCCTCGTGGCACCTCGGGTGCGTCGGGCAGCGAGCGCTGCAGGAGCGAACGCATGGCGCGGCTGTCGGGGGCGTCTTCGAGCTGGCCGCTGGTCGGTACTTCGTCGTCGATGGGCTTGTCGTCTTCGGTCATCGGATCTTCTCTCCGAGCGCGGCTTCGACCAGCTCGCGGAGCTGGCCGCGCGCACGAAACAGTCGGCTCTTCACGGTTCCCAGGTTGAGCGAGGTGATCTCGGCGATCTCCTCGTAGCTCAATTCTTCCACGTCGCGCAGGATCAAGATTTCGCGGAACGACGGCTCGATGCGCAGGATGGAGGCCTGTACGATTGTCTCGATCTGGCGGCCGGCGACGATCTCGTCCGGTCGGTCCACCTGCGACACGTTCGCGCGCGCGGCGGTGCCCAGCGGCACCCGCTCGGCCACGGACTCGAACTCGTCTTGCTGGCCGTCATGGCGCACCTTGAGGTACTTCATGCGGTTTTTGCAGCAGTTCACCGCGATGCGATAGATCCACGTCGACAGCTTGGACTCGCCGCGGAACGAGCCGATCGCCTTGAACACCTGGAAGAAGACTTCTTGCGTCAGCTCGCGCGCTTCGTCGGGCTGACCGATCATGCGCGTGACCAGGCCGAGCACACGGCGCTCGTACAGGCGTACGAGCTCACTGAACGCGCGCTCGTCGCGGACGACGAGGCGCGCTACCAGCTTGGCTTCGACCTCGTCCGGCAGCGTCACGGTCTCCGATGGTGTCAAAAAGGTCGGCAAAACACCCAGAAAACCTGACACGCCCGGCAACAAAAGGTTTCCGGCGCGGAGTCTTCGCGCGAATGCCGCTACTTGCGGCCCCACGTGTGCAGGGCGGTTTGCATGGTGGTGTCCAGATCGGCCGGTACGCAGCGCGGCACCTTGCGAGCGCCGAGGAATGTCTGGGCCAAGCTGGCGACCGCGTAGCTGGCCACGGGATCGGTGAAGCGTACGTCGGTCGTGGGCAGGCACTGCGCCTCGAGCGACAGATCGCAGAAGCGCACGGGATCGCCGCCGGAATACACCCAGGCAAAGTGACTCAGCTCGGCGATCGATCGTCGCTCGAGCTCGGCGTAGCGGAGGTGGGCGCGCTCGGGTCGTTCCGCTGCGGACAGCAGCGTCTCGGTGGCAAAGCTCTCGGGCGGTGCCAGTCCGAACGCCTGCGTCACGGTGGCTGCTATCATCGTGGACTCGGTCGCGGCGACGCTGGTGCTCGGTGCGATGCCGGGCCCGATCACGAACATGCCCGGATAGAGTGCCGCTTCGTTCAAGGCCTCTCCGTCCCCGAACGGAACCGCCCCCGATTCGTCGAGCGCGACGTCGCCGGTGAGGATCCACGTGATGCCGGCCTTGGGGTCTTCGTTCTCGACGCTGCGGGTGACGTTGCGATGAAAGCGCGTCAGCGCCTGGCTCTCCGCCTCGAGCGCCACCTTGTGCATGGCCCACATGCGCTCGCGATCGGCGTCGGTGAAGCGCACGCCGGGCGGAATGCTGCGCGCCTTGGCCAGCAACTCACCGGCGTGCTTGGGATCGATGCCGCCGGGATAGTTTTTCGGCGGCAGTTCCTTCAGCACCTCACGGCCGATGTCCCAGGGTGGGTGGCCGCCGCGTGCATGCACCACCACGAAGAACTTCTCCTTCGCGTGTCGCTGCACGAAGTCTTGTGCCAGATCGAACACGTGCTCGCCGGTCTGGCCGTCGCCCGGCAACAACGCCTCGTATGCCGAGAAGCCGCGATTGAGCTGATGCGCCTGGGTGGACCACGGGTTGGCGGTGAACAATGCGCTGCGGATGCCGGCGTCACGGAGCGCCTCCGGCAATGTCACCACGTTGGGCGAAAGCTTGCAAGATGCAGCCATGCCGTGATCGTGCGTGCCGGTCAGCATCGAGGCCAGCGACGCGCCCGACAGCGCGCTGGTGACGCGGTGGTTCGGCAAGATCAGCGCCGCGTTGGCGAGCGCCGTCAGCTCCACGTTCGCCGACACGCCTTCGCGGGTGAAGTATCGGTTCGGCAGGCCGCCGAACACGACCATCACGACCGCCCGACTGGCGTGCGGCTCGGGGCGTGGCCGGGGCGGTGCGATCATCCGCGGCTCGCCCAGCACGACGCGCACGCCCTTGCTGGCGGTCACGACCTCGAAACGGAGCGACGCGAGACTCGACCCGTCGGGCACCTCCACGTCGATCGGTACGACGCCGGTCGCCTTGACGACGTTGCCTTCCGGCGAGGCCGATTCGGTGGCGACCTTCACGGTCGCAAGCACGCTGGGCTCCTCGCGATCGCGGCTGACCACGACCCGCACCTCGGCCTGCCCCTCACCGACCGCACCGACGCGCGCACGGAGGCGCGCACCCTTGGACACTGGCGTCACGCAGCGCACGTGCCCGGGCGCCCGCAGCAACAGTCCACGCAGCAGCTCCGTGTCGACCTTGAATCCACCCGTGGACAGCGCGCGCGTCGGTGCCGCGTAGGGACCGAGCTCGTCGGGTGGGCCAAGATGCACCCAGTCGATCTCGGCCGCGACGTCGTTGCCTTTCGAGGCCTGCGGCGGGAAGCGCAGCGTGAGCTCGTTGCGGCCCGGCAGTACCTCGATGTCGGACGTGGTGAGCCGCATCTGCTTCGCCTGCCCGCGCACGAGCGAAGCGCGCCCGGCCACGCGGCCGTTGACCAGCAACGTGACGCTGCGCGCTCCGCCGCCGATGAGTCGGGGCTCGAGCACCAGCGGGGTGCCCTTGGGCCAGGCCTGGTCGGGACCGAAAAACGAAACCGTGATCTCCGTGCCGGTGACCCGCGCGTAGGTGCTGCGTTCGTGCTCGACGGCCTCGTACTTGGACGTGACCGTCTTCGGACCGCGCACGCGCGCGGTGCGGTCGTTCGGATCGCCGAGATCCACGAACAGGCCGCGATGCGCGAAGTCGCAGCCGCTCGGCAACGCGGCGAAATCGACGAGCACGTCTTCGGCGGCGGACGTCGCCACGGACGGCGCTATCTTCGTGCCGCCGTCGGTGCTGCCCGCGCCGTCTGTCGAAGAGCAGCCGAGCATGCACACGAGCCCGGCTGCGGCGAAAGCTTTCAGGGAGCCTTCTCCAGGTTCACGCGCACGACTTCCGACGCACGCACTACGACTTCCTTGCCCTCGGGCTTGCCCTCGAGTGCAACCTGGTGCCGCCCCTGCGGCAACACCACACTGACGCGCTGACCCCGACCCCGCGGCACGCCGTCGACCAGCACGGTGCCGCCCCTGGCATCCACCTCCAGGATGCCGGCGGGAACGTCGCCGAGGGGTAAGGCGCCGGCCGCGGCCACCGCCTTGTTCTTGGAATCCGGCGAAAGCAGCGTGGCGAGCAAGATCGCGCCGCCCGTGGCCGCGCCGAACAGCACGACCGGGAAGATGGACTTGCGCGGCTTTTTCGACCGCTTGACGTGGACCGTGTCCTCCAGTGGCGAGGAGGCAGCGCTCGCCACGCTGGGGGCACGCGAATCGAAGCGCCGTTCGGCGCGCTCTTGCAGCGACGGCGCCGCGATGCGCACGGGCGCTTCGACGCTCGCGTCTCGGACGCGCAAGCTTGCAGCCAGCTGATCCTTGCCGCCGTACAGCGTCGGATCGGGTGCTGTCTGCACGTGAATTTCGGCCTCCAGCGCCGCGGCCTCGAGCGCGCTCGAGGCATACTCGACGTCGTCACTCTCGGTGGTGTCGCCGAGCGCTTCTTCCACCGACCAGGTCACCGGGCTGGGCGACAGCTCGAGGGAGACGGCGAGCGCTGGCTGGACCGGCGCGGACATCTGGCTCGGCTCGGGCAGGTACATCTCGACTTCGGCGAAGGCGGGGGCCGCAGCGGGCATGGGCAAGGCGGGCGGCTCGAAGCCGACGATGCCTGCTTCGAGCAGTGCGCCACGGGCCGCCAGATCCTGGAGCGACTCCGGGAGCCACGAAGCGATCTCGCCCGAGCGCACGGCGCCGAGGGACTCGCCGCAGGCCAGACCGCGCAAGGCGTCGGCCACGGCGACGGGTACGGTGCGCACGTACTCGGCAAGCAGTGCGGAGTCGAAGCGGAAGTGTGCTTGGTCGTTGTCGCGGTTGGCTTCCACCGCGGCCTGTACCAGGGCCACGCGTTCCGCGAAGGCCAGAGCCACCGCGTCGAGCTCGAGGCCGACCGCGTCTTGTTTGGTCCTGGCGTGGGCCACGACGAAGCGGCCGGCGCGCACGCCCAGAAGCGCTTCGAGCGCTGCTTGGCCGTACACGAACTCACCATTCGTGGTGGATTTCACGGCCCACACGCGACCGCCTTCGCAGGTGATCTCGTAGTGCGCCGTGGCGTCGCGCACCATCACGCGCACGCCGCCCAGCTTCTGCACCATGCGGAGCAAGCCGTACGGAGTCAGCGCGTCGAAGCGACCGTGCACCTCCTGGTTCTGCGCAAGGCCTTCGGCCAAGCGGGCCTGGACGCGAACGCGTGCAACGAGGGCTTCGCGGGCGTGGAACACGACCAAGCCGCGATCGCTGTCCTTGCACAGATACCCCGCGGCGTTGGCACCGAGCTCCTTCACCTTGGTGAGGAGATCTTCTTTCCACGACAGGAGGAGGATGGGGGTACCGGCGAGCAGCGGATGCGACTTGATCCGTCGCGACAACGCCAGGCCATCCATATTCGGCATGAGAATGTCGGTCACGAGCAGATCCGGCACGATGCGCTCGGCCATGGCCAGCGCGGTCACGCCATCGTGTGCTTCGTGCACGGTGGCGCCGGCCTGGCGCAGAGCGTCCGCGAGAAACCACACCACGGCGGGATCGTCGTCGGCCACGAGCACGTCGAGGCCCTGCAGCGAAAAGGCGCTCGCCTGCCGGCCGCCCACGGTGCGTCGTCCGCTCAGCTGTTCGAGATCCAGCGACGGCGCGAAGGCGATGGCGCCGTACGGGCCTTCGACCGCGAAGCGAACGCTGCCGCTGGTACGCGCCGTGACCACTTCGCGGATGCGCGACGCCGCGCCCCACAGGGCGCCCAGAACCTCACTCCCTTCGCCGAGCGGGATCGCCACGTTGTCGTCGCCTCCGGCCGTGGCCAGGGCGCGCTCCAGCTCGTCGGCGAGCAGCTTGCGCAGTCCGGCGAGCGTGGGCGTACCGACCGCGCCGCGCAGCTTGCGCGCGCGCTCGCCCTGGAACAAATCATCGACCTGGGCGCGCAGCTCGCGTGGGGTGACCGGCTTCTGCAGAACGCGGGTGGCGCCGGCGGTTTGCCAGCGTTTCTTGTGCCGGTCGGCGTCGCTGCCCATGACCACCACCGGGAGAATCTCGGACACCTTTTCCTCGAGCAGGCCAAGCAGGGCGTCCATGTCGACCGAATCGGCGTCGGCCACGACCACGTCCGGCAGGAGCGTGCACGCAAGCTCGGTTGCTTCGACGAAGGTTGTAGCATGCACACACTCGTAGGAGTTGCCGTCGCCCTGGGGCAACGCCAAGACGCGCTCGGCGAAGGCCGCGCCGACGAGCAGCGCGATGCGGGTCGGTTTCACCACCCGGGCCGGCTCGCCCGCGCGGTAGGAGAGCGCGGCGAACGAGGCCAGCCACGTTTCCACGCGTTCGGCTTCTTCCGTGCCGAGTGGCTCGTACTTGGGGGCACGCCGAACCACGGCGAGCGCCTCTTGCACCACCGCGCTCATGCCCTCGATACGCATCGACTCCGCGCCTCGAGCCAAGAGCTCGAGCTCGGCGATGAGCGTGGCTCGCGCGACCACCCGCGCGGCGTCGTGCTCTGGTACCGCGGACTTGCCGGAGATCACGTGCAACAGTCGGGTCATCTCGGTGGCCTTCTTTCGGACCGAGGCGACGAAGCTCGAACGGGCTGCACCCAGCGGGAACCCAGGATGCGTGGAAGCGACGGTTTCGGACGCGTTGGCCATGCACTCGGCGGTATCACGCGCAGATCGGGCAGGCCTAGTTTGTGGCTTCCGGCGCGCTTCCGGCATAGAACTTCACCAGCATGGCGAAGGAACACTCCCCGAGTCTGGTGAAGCTGCTCGGCACGCTGTTCGCCTCCGCGCTGGTCACGGCGCTCGCAACCGGCGCGCTCGCGGCCTTGCGGCTCCAGGGCGTGGGCTACGGGCTGGCCTTGGTCGCCGCCAGTGCGGCATTTGCGATGCCGGCGCTGGTCGTCTGTGCGATGGTGCGTCTCGCCGCCGCGTCGCTCGGGCCGCAGTCCTCGCCGCAGCTTCGGCCGGCCATCGTGGCGCTCACGCTGTGCGCGGGGTGCGTCTTCGTCCCGGCGCTCGCTCTCGGGCGCGTGCTCCGCGCGAACACTCATCACACCGGGCTGGCAGGCACCACGTTCGCCGTGGTGTGCGCCGCGCTTGCACTGGGCCTCTTGCCGTTCGGTTTGCGCGTGGCGTCCGGCATGCGCCGCTGGCCACTGCCGCGGCAATCGGCGCTGTTGGCGGCTGTCGTGGTGGGCGCGCTTGGCCTGCTCGGCATGGGGCTGGCCCGGGTGCACCACGCCGTTCTGGTCGGGGATCTTGGCTTCGGCGCGGCGATCCCGGCCGATCTCGCCACGCTTTTGTTCGCCGGCGTGGTGGTGTCGCTGGCGCAGGTCGGTCGATTCCGGCTGGCTTCGGTGCTGGCTCCGCCGCTGTTGGTGGCGCTGGTGATGGTCGGAATCTCGGTCACCCGAACGCATCCGGATCTCGCGGCGGGGCTGTCGGAGCGCGCCCTGTTTGCCGCCCGCTGCTCTGCGTGGATCCCGCGTTGAAAGTGCTACGTTCCGGAGACCGCGCCATGGCTCGTTCCTCGGATTTTGCTTTCGCCGTTGCGCTCGCGCCGTGGTGGCTCTGCGTGGCCGTGCTGGCATCGTGTCTGCCGAGCCTTGCGTTCTCGGCGCCGCCGAGCCGCGGCGTGGCAGTGCTGGTCCTCGGCCCCGCCGACGTGGCCGATCGCGCGTGGGGTTTTGCTCGGGCGGTCTACGCGTCGCGCGCCCTGCTGCCGGCCGGCATCACCGAGCCACGCGCGCGCACGCTCGTCGGTCAGCCCGTGGCGGCCGCCACCGCAGAGACACGCGAGCTGGCCGAGCTGCGCGACGGCGTGCACGACGAAGGCGCGGTCAGCCGCCGTGTGCTCGGCGCCATTGCGGGCGCCGCCCAGGCCGCGGCCGTGGCGGTGGTGCGTCCGGGCGATACGCCGGGCCACGTGCAGGTGCGCCTTTATGTCACCGAGCGTGCCGCGTTCGACGTCACCTTGTACGATGGCGATCCGGGCGACGCGGCCTGGCGAGCCGACGTGGTGAAAGCGCTCGAGCGCCGCTTCGATCCGGAAGCGAAACCCGCTGCGGTGGCGCCGCCGCGAACACCCCGCGCCGACACCACGGGGCCGCGGCCCTTTTACAAGTCGCCCTGGTTCTGGGGGGCAATTGGCGGCGCAGTGCTCCTCGGCGGCACCGCGTTGATCGTCACCAAGATCACCTCGAACGACGACGTGCGTGTTCGCGTCGAACCGCCGGGCTCGGCCGCGTCGGCGCTGCGCTTCCAGGGAAGGCTGCCATGAAATCATTGTGGGCCCTCGTCGCGCTGTGGATGGCGATCTTCTTCACGCAGCCGGCGTGGGCAGCGGATCCCGGCGACGCGCCGGTGCTGGTGCCCGGCGACGCGCCGTTCGTGTTGCAGCCGACCTCGGTGCGCATCCCTTCGGTACCAGCCGGCTACGAAGAGGCAAAGATCGGCGCCTGGCTGGTGGTGCGCTTTCCGGAAGGCACGCGCACCCGCGTCACACCGCTTCTCGTAGCCGCAGAGGCCTTCCGCGAGAAGTTGCGCACGCACATGGGCAGCAACGTCTTGGCCGACGGACCGTCGCCGGTAAATATGCACATAGCGCGAAATTTCGACGACATGACGAAGCTGGCGCCCGAGGGCCTGCCCCCACCCGCATATGCGCAGGGCGTGGCGTACGCGCCGCTGCGTCTGGTGCTGGTCACGCTGATCGCGCCGAGCAGCTTCGAAGGTGTCGACGTGCTGGAAACCGGCCTGCACGAGCTCGCGCACGTGGCCGTGCACGATGCCACGGGTGGCAACCACGTCCCGCGCTGGTTCAACGAAGGCATCGCCATCCACGAATCCGGCGAAAAACCGTGGGAGCGCCGCAAGGTTCTGTGGGAGGCCGCCGCCACGCACGCTCTCTTGCCGCTCTCCGAGCTCGACCGGGCCTTCCCGGAGGGCCAGGCCGACGTGAGCGTGGCCTACGCCGAAGCAGCCGATTTCGTACGTTTCTTGCTCCGCGAAGAAGATCGCGCCCGGACCGCCTCGCTGTTCGAGCGCGTGCGATCCGGCCAATCGCTCGACTCCGCCCTGAACGACGCCTATGGAGCCGACGCGCGTCGACTCGAGTACCAGTGGCGCAAGGGGCTGGAGTCAAGCACCAGCACCGGGGCTCTGGTCTCGATCGGCTCGCTGGCATGGGTGATTGGCGCGGGCGCTCTCGTCGCCGCGTACGTGCGTCGGCGCGGCAAAAACAAGGTCGTGCTTGCGCGGTGGACCAGGGAAGAAGCCCTGACCGACGCCCGTCGCGAGGCCGAGCTGGTCGCCCTGCGCATCGCTCGCGAAGACGCCGCTCGCACCCTGGCCGAGGCACAAACGCCGAAGACCGTGCCCAACTGGGAGCTATCCCGCGTCCACCACGACGGCGGCTGGCATACCTTGCACTGAGCGTTCGGCACCTCCGCCCGGCATGGCGCCGCGGGATCCCGTAGCATGCGCGAGGCATGGCTCGGCTCCGCGCGGTGTTGCTCGCGCTCTCCCTTCTCGCGATGGGTCTGTTCGTCGGACAGATGCGGGATACGCGCGCGCGCGCCCCGGCGCCCGCGGCAGCACCGGCGCGCACCGACGCCGTGGCCACGGTGGCGGTCGCCGCGGGCGGCCAGCCGGTAGCCGGCGTCGAGGTGCGTGCAATCTACACGGCTGCGGGCGGCTCCCGCATCGAGGGCACCCAGGTTACGGATGCGGCCGGACAGGTGCACTTCGGAGGCCTGCGCGAAGGCGCGTACTGGATCCTGGCCGTGCCACCAGCTGGATTCTCGCGCGGTTCTACGTCGACGTTGCTGTCGGCGACGTCGCCGCCCGACGCCATCATCCCCATCGAGCTCACCGCGGAGCGCGTGCTGCGCGTACGGGTCGAAGACGAACAAGGCCAGCCTTTTCCCGACGCTCGCCTCGAAGCGCGCGGCGACGATCCGTTTCCGATCGCGGGTCTGACCCGGCCCGATGGCACCGCGTTGCTGCGCGGCTTTCGCGGCGAACATGCGCGCCTGCGCGTCGAGGCCACCGGCTACGAGCTCGTGACCGTGGCCGCCGCCGGCACCATCGCCCACGACCAAGCCCCGGAGCTGGGTATCGTGCGCGTGGTCCTGAAGAAGCTGGGGCGGCTCACCGTGCTGGTGCTCGGACCGGACGGCGCGAAGGTACCCAACGCAAGCGTGCATGTTACATCGGCCGTGCTGTGGCCGGCGCGTGTGGCCACCACGAAAGAAGACGGCAGCGTGCTGCTTCTCGGCCTGCCATTCGGCAGCTATTTTATCCGCGCCACGCACGGGATGAATCTGTCCGCCAGCGACGTCGGCGTGGCGGTCGCGGCCGGCGAGGATTTAGCGATCACCGTGCAGTTGGTGCATGGCCAATCGCTCGTCGTCCGCGTCGTCGAGGGCGAACGGGAAAACGCAGTCCCCAAGGCGCGCGTCACGCTGGTCGAGGGCGGCATTTCCTCTTTCCCGCAGACGGCAATCACGGACCGTGACGGCAAGGCCAGGCTGGGGCCGTATCTCGGCGAGGCATCGGTCTCGGTGTTCGCGGAAGATCTCGTCGGCGAGACCGCGCTGCGGGTGCCGTCACCACCGCCGGCCGAGCTCCTGGTTCGGCTCGAGCGCGGCGGCACCATCGAAGGCGAGGTGGTGGACGCGCGCGGCCGGCCCATCGAAGGCGCCACGGTACGTTTCGTGGGCTCCGACCTGCGCGGCCAGCCGGTCGACGACGATCCACGCGTCTTCGCCTTCCGCCTTGCGCAGGCAGACTACAACGTGCGGCGGCCGTTCGTGGCCTCCGCTGGTGGGGGCGAGCTCGGCGTGGTGCCAGGTCCGGTGCCGCCCATCCCGCGCACGGGCATTGCCGCGCCCGCCGCCGAAGGCGCACCACCCAGCGGTGACGCGCGCTCGGAACCGTGGGTCACGCGGCGCAACGGCCACTTCACCGCGCATCCCGTCACACCGGGGCGGGTGTTCGCGATCGTGCGCCACCCCGAGTTCTTGCCGGGCCAGAGCGAGTGGATCGAGCTCGCGCCGGAGGGTCGCAAGGAAGTGCGTATCGTGCTCGAACGCGGCGGCAACGTCGAGGGCGTGGTGGTCGATGCCCGCGGCCGTCCCGTGTCTGGCGCCCTGGTGCAGCTCTCCTCGGCGCACGATGGCCGGAACGTCGTGGCGGCCAGCGACGGTACGTTCGCGTTCGCGGCGGTGGCCTCGCCGGCCGTCCTGCTCGGCGCCCTGCCCGACGCCCCGGACGAGATCGTCGGCAGGGCCGAAGTCGTGGTCGCGGAGGGCACCACGGAGCGGGTCACGCTCACCCTGGACGAAGCGCGGGATCCGATCACCGTTCGCGTCGAGGACGAGCGTGGCCACGGCGTCGAGTTCGCACAAGTCACCGCGCTTTCGATCCGCAGCGCCGTGCAGCGCAAGACCACCGGCTTCACCGATGCCCGTGGTGAGGCCCTGCTGCACGGGCTGCGCGGCTTGCCGCTCACGCTCGAAGTCACCGCCCCCGGTTATGCGCCCGAGCGCCTCGCCGTCGACGCGGCCGAGGGAACGCTGCGCATTGCGCTCACTCCGTCCGAGCGCATCGAAGGCGACGTTCGCGCCGATCGTGGCGGCATGATTGCCGGCGCCCGCGTCACCGTCGAGACGGCGGACGGTGCGCGCACCGTCGTCACCGATGCGGAAGGCCACTACGTGCTGACCGATCTGCATCCTGGCGCGGTGTCGGTGCGGGTTCGTGCCGACGGCTACGCGGAGGGTCGAGTGCGCGCCATCGTGCGCAACGAGCGCGGTCGTCGCGCCACCGAGCTCCCGCGCGTCTCGCTCGACGACGAGGCCAGCGCGACCGGCATCGTGGTGGACGAAGCGGGCAAGCCGGTGGCGGGCGCGCGCGTTGCCGAGGGCTCGGTGCCCGTGGTGCTCGCCGGCGACAAGCTTCCGTCGCGGGTGGTGCTCTCCGATCGCGCCGGCCAGTTCAAGCTGGGGCAGCTACCCGCCGGCCGTCTCACGCTCGGCGCGTACGCGTCGGGCATCGGCCACGGCAGCATCGAGGGCGTGCTGACCGAGCGTGGAAGGGAAGTGCGCGACGTTCGCATCGTGCTGATTCGCGGCGCCGGCGACGCACCGAAGGCGGCGCCCGGCACCTACGGCGTGGCCGTCACGCTCGGAGAGAGCCGCGGCGAGGTAGTGGTCGTGCAGGTCGCCGAGGGAAGCCTGGCCGAGCAGGCTGGCGTGCGCGTCGACGACGTGATCGAGTCCGTGCAGGGTGCACGGGTCACTACGATCGAGGCGGCGCGGGCTCGGCTCGATGGTGCTTCGGCGGAAGACGTCGTGCTCCGGCTGCGCAGCGCAGCCGAGGGCGAAACCCGCCAGACCACGGTGCGGGTGCGGCGCGAGCCCGTGCGACGCTGATTCCGCGCGGGTGCGCGCTGGCTTTCGCTCGCTCGAGCTATTGCTTCGCCAACACGATGGTGCGCTGCGGCAGGATCTTCCAGCGCAGCGTCTTGGCGTTCTCGAAGACGAACGTGTGCGCTTCGTCCGCTCCGTCCTTGTCGGTGGTGATGGTCAGCGCGTCTTTGTCTGTGCTGGTGAGCTTGTAGTGGCCCATCTGCACACCCTTGGGCGTGCGGATGGCGACGGCGTCGCCGCGAAACTCGAGCACGGTCTGGCGCGCAAAATCGTCGGCTTCGTTCTGCTTTTGCGGGTCGATGCCCTCGGTTTTGGTGCCGAGCCATTTGCCCTCGAGCCGAGGCGAGCCTTTGGGCCCGCACGCCGTGAGCGCGAGGACCATCAACGCCGCCGTCAAGGGGAGGGACAAGGGACTCCGGGTCATGAGAGGACACCCAGCATACGGCGGATTTCGCCACCACTGCAACACCGTGCAGCGGAGCACCTGTTCGTCTCGGGATTCACGCAGTCCATCGCGCGACCGCCTGCGCGGGTGCGTTGCGCGGTGCGCACCAAGCAAGCAAAATTCGCGGGGCGAACTGCAACATTCCCCGGGCCCCTGGGCCGTTTGCGGCTATAGCGTGCGAGCGAGACTGGGTTCGTGCCACGCACGCATCGACGCGTGGGCACACGTGGAAAGAGGAAGCTACATGGATCTATTGACGGCGCTGAGCAACAAGTCGGATTACTCGAAAAATCAGCTGCAGCTGATCGTGGGCGCTTGGATCCTCGGATCCGCGGTCGAAAAGAAGAGCAAGATCTCCCTGTCCAACGGTGACGTCCCCGAGGGCGACTACGACAAGGCTTCGCTCTACTCCCTGCTCTATGCCATCTACCGCTCGACCGGTCAGGTTCGCGACGACCGGGGCGCCCACTACGAATTCACGTTCAATACCTGGGGTTACACCTGGCCCGAAGCGTGGGGTCCCTGCCCCACCAAGGCCACCGAGCCGCAGCGCTTCGGCCAGAACGCGTACACCGGCCTCTACCACTTCAAGGAAGTGCAAGAGTACATCGCCAAGCGCGACGGCAAGGTCCACATCGTCGAGATGGGCTGCGGCACCGGCGCCGGCGCGCACCACGTCGCGGGCACCGTCCTGCCGAAGTGCACCTACGAAGCGGTCGACATGCAGCAGGCCGCCATCCAGACCTGCAAGCGCAAGTTCGTGCCCGAGCTCGGCGGCCGCCTGAAGGCCACTTGGTCGGACGCCACCAAACTCACCATCCCGGATGCGTCGGCCGACTTCGTTGCCATCAACGAAACGCACGTCACCGAGATGCCCGGCGTCATCACCGACGAAGACCGCCGCTTCTTCAAGAAGGCGTACCAGATGATCAAGCCGGGCGGCTACCTCGTCTGGGGCAACGCCATCCCGGACACGACCTGGGCCGTATGCTTCGACTACCTGAAGAGCCTCGGTATGGTTCTCAAGGAAGAATGCGACGTCACCAAGGAAGCCGTCCGCGCCCGCGACGAGGACAAGGCCCGCATCGACACGTACATCGATCAGGCGATCGCCGCCTTCTACGCCTTCAAGATTCCCGTCCTCGGCGATCGCCGCCGCAAGGAGGCCGAGATCGGCCTGAAGAACTTCGCGCGCAACCCCGGCACCAACCTGTACGACAACATGGTCAACGGCACCGACACGTACCGCGTCGTCTGCTTCCAGAAGCCTCAGGACTAGGGCTGATCGCACGGCGTGTGGAGTCGAGGCGCAGGCCCATCGATCCGAGGGGCCGCGTACCTCGAAAAATACGCTGAGGCTCGTTTCAACGCATCGGCTATGATAAGCCCATGCGTTGGCGAGCCGTTTTTATTGGTGCGAGCGCGAGCATCATGCTCGTCGCGTGTGTGCAATACACACAAGACGGCACGCCAGGCGCCGAGGCAGACGCGGCTCCGGCGCCGCAGGGCCCTTCCGCGTCGGGTGGTGTGGAACCGCCCACGGATGGCAGCGCCGTGGGCGTGGGCTCTTCGGGCGCCCCATCGAGCGGTGACGGTGGCGGCAGCGGCCCGGGCCCTGGCGGCCCCGATGGGTCGACGCTGAGCTTGTTCCAGTCCACCGTTCTCGACGGCATGAATGCGGCGCGCGCAGCCGCCCCGAGTGCGTCACCGGCTCTCCCCAGCCTCGTTTGGAACGCGGCAGACGCAGCGGCCGCCAAGGTGTTCACCGACACGTGCTCGTCCGACGGTCCGCCAGGCTCTGTCGTGTATGGCGGTGGAACCCAGCAAGACCCCGCCGCCGACGTGATCGCGCGGATCAACGTTTCGGGAGGCAGCTACACGTACAGCACGAACACGTGCACGAGCGGCGACCAGTGCGCGCTTTACAAGCTGGTGGTGCAGCGGACGCTCAACAGCGTGGGCTGCGACGTGAGCTACTGCGGTGGTTCAAGCTACCGGTGGGCCTGCATCGGACGCACCTTCACCGACTACACCGGCAGGCCGTACTGACCGTTCTTGCGGTTTCTTGGGGAAGGCATCATGAAATTCATCATCCTAAGCCTTGCAGTCCTAGGTGCTGTACATTGTGGTGGAACGGAAGCGACGCCCCAAGGCCTCGAAGCCGAAACCTGTCCTGCGGAAGCGGACTCTTGTCCGCCAGAGTGCATCCAGGCTGATGCGTACTTGCTGGACGTCGAACGAAAATGCAGGGAGAAGCGCGTTCTCGGTTGCCGAGGTCCGGCCACCGGCGTCGACGACGACTTTCCTTGCGCGAAACGAATTTCGGACGGGACACTGTGGTTCGGACCCTCTGCCGTGTTTGATACCTCCCGCTTCGAGATCTGCTCGGAGGCCGAAAGCGAACAAGCCGTTGGCGCCGCGGTGGGGTGTGACGATTAGTTTGAGCGGCGTACAGCGCTAGAGATCCTCGTAAGGGCGTTCACCTCACTTTTGCGTATGTTCACCAGCGCAGTGTACTCGACCGCGCCACACTAGATGGGAACGGCGCCTCGCCAGAGGGCCGTGCCCGTTTCTGCTTTACCGCTCCAGAACGAAGCGTCAGCCACGCAACGTGGTGGTGGGATCCTGCGTGGCCACGCGCCAGGCCGAGAACACGGCGAGCCCGGCATACGGCACGAGCGCCACGAGCGACAGCGCG
>JAYUXI010000625.1:0-2714 GCA_043753085.1 Myxococcales bacterium
GGAGCGCATCGCCGTGATCGGCGGCGGTCTGATGGGAGGCGGCATCGCCTTCGTGTCCATGCAGAAGGGCGTCGACGTGCGCCTCAAGGATCGCGACGACGCCGGCGTCGGCCGCGGCCTCTCCCACGTGAAGAAGCTGTTCGGCGATCGTGTGAAGAAAAAACGCATGCCCGAGGAGGCGGCTCGCAGCGCGTGGGGTCACCTTTCGAGCACCACCGACTACTCCGGCTTCGGCCGCACCGAAGTGGTGATCGAGGCCGTGTTCGAAGAGCTCTCACTCAAGCGCAAGGTGCTGGCCGAGGTCGAGGCGGTCACCAACGAAGAGTGCATCTTCGCCACCAACACGTCGTCGCTTCCCATCGAGGACATCGCCGCGGGCAGCAAGCGCCCGGAGCGCGTGATCGGCATGCACTACTTCAGCCCGGTCGAGAAGATGCCGCTGCTCGAGATCGTCCGCGCCCAGCGTACCGCGCCCGAGGTGGTGGCAACGTGCGTGGCCCTCGGCAAGCGCCAGGGCAAGACCGTGATCGTCGTCAACGACGGCACCGGCTTCTACACGACGCGGGTGCTGGCTCCGTATCTCAACGAGGCCGCGTACCTGCTCACGGAAGGCGTCGCCATCGAAACCATCGATCGCGCGCTGGTGGCTTGGGGCTTCCCGGTGGGTCCGATCCAGCTGATCGACGAAGTCGGCATCGACGTCGGCGCGCACGTCGGCACGATCACGACGCAGGCTTTCGGCGAACGGATGGCACCACCCGGTCCGATCAGTCGGCTCCTCGAGGACGAGCGCAAGGGCAAGAAAAACCGCCGCGGCTTCTACAAGTACGACGAGAAGGGCAAGCGCCAGGGGGTCGATCCGAGCATCTATCCACTGCTCGGCATCGAGCCGACCCACAAGCTCGGCGACTCGGAGATCCAGATGCGCTGCAGCCTCGCTTTCGTCAACGAGGCGATTCGCGCCTACGGCGACGGCATCCTCCGCTCCGCGCGCGACGGCGACATCGGCGCCATCTTCGGCCTCGGCTTCCCGCCGTTCCGCGGCGGTCCGTTCCACTGGGTCGATGCGGAGGGCGCCGAGAAGGTGCTGTCGAAGCTGCGCGCCTACGAGCAACGTTTCGGCACGCGCTTCGAGCCCGCACCCATGCTGGTGGAGCTCGCGGCGCGGGGCGGGACTTTCTACGACGTGCCGCGCCCGCGTTGACGGCGTCGGGCGCTGCGGCGCGTACGGATGGCGGCGCGCGCGATGAGCCAGCCGATGCGGGGCACGTGCCAAGCCCGCAGATGACTGGTTTCGTCGGCATAGACCGGCTCGATGGGCACTTCCGCGACACGTAGCCCCCGCGCGGCGAGCTGGCCCAACACGTCGTTCGGATAGCCGAAGCGGGGCCACAGCCCGTCGAGGTCGAGCCGGCCGCACGCCGCGCGGGTAATTGCAGTGTACCCGCATTGGCTGTCGGCGATGGACATGCCTACCGCGCGACTGGTGAGCCACGACAGCACGAGGCTGCCCACGTAGCGCTGCCTGGGCATGCGCGCGCGAACCTCTGCATGATGCATGCGATTGCCCTTGGCGTAGTCTGCATCGCGCAGCGCTTCGAGCAGCGCGGGCAGATCACCGGGCGCCATCTGGCCGTCGCCCGCCATCACGACGAATGCATCGCCGACGTGGCCCGGTCGCGCCAAGGCGGCGCGATAGCCCGTGGTGATGGCCGCCCCCACGCCGCGGTTGCGGTCGTGGCGCAGCACCGTGACCCGTGGATCGCCGACCGCGCGCGCCAGCTCGACCGTGTCGTCGTGGCTGGCGTCGTCGACCACGTACACGGCGCGGACCTCGGCCGGCATCGTGCGCAGGGTGCTCTGGATCTTCGCCGCTTCCTCGTACGCCGGCACGATCACCAGCACGGAGTGCGCAAAAGACGAGGGGCGTTGCACGGCGTCTGGCCGAATACCAACTGCGCCCGTCCCCTCACAAGGGGCTTTCTCGACCGTGCTCGCAAAGCACCGGGCGATTCCCTATCGTGATGGCCAGGCGGCCCCCGTGAAACTCTTTGGCTCCACAGCCACCCTGCGCGCGCTCAACGTTCTGGCGGTGGGGCTCGCGCTTTCGTCGTGCACGGCGGCCGGCCTGACGCAGGTCATGCAGCTGCCAGGGCTGGCCACCGGTCCGAGCACCTTGCTCGCCGGCATGGCCTGGGCTCACGTCATGCGCTCGAAAAAGCGGGTCGGCCGTGGCTCGCTGCGAACCGGTTGGCTATGGTCGATTCCGATTGCGATGGCCAACGCGGCCGTCTCGTGCGCCTTTTACCTCGGCATGCAGGACGCCGGCGATTCGTTCTGGATGGGGCTGATCTTGGGGCCCTCGTTCGGCGTGCTGGTGTGGGGCCCGGCGTTGGTGTTCACGCTCGCGTGCTTCGGCATCCCGATCGCTTGGTCGCAGCAGCTGGCCGACCGGGGGTTGGCTGGCGAGGAGCGCGGCGAGGCGATCGTCGGCGTGATCTGCGCGTTGCTCGCGGGCGTCGGCATCTCGCTGACGCTGCACGTTCCCGTACCGCCGGAGTGGTGGGACGAGACCCGACTCGTCGAGCGCGACCATGGGCTGGCGTTCGCGAGGATCGTCGGGTGCCTCGGCTTCGTACTCGGGATCGCCAGCACCGTGCTCGCACTCCTGCGCGACGCGCGGCGCCGCGCGTTCGTGGCCGACGTGCATGCGG
>JAYUXI010000626.1:0-2712 GCA_043753085.1 Myxococcales bacterium
TTGCGGGCCGCCTCGAGTGCCGCGACGAAGTCGGCCGGCTTTATCGCCGTGATGACGTGAAACCGCTTCGAAATGTCGGACGACGCCGCTTGCACCTGCAGCCGCGTTTGGGTGCTGCGGATGTTCGTGTCGAGCAGGTCTGCGGACGGCACCGCCTCGGCGCGTCCCTCCCAGCTCTCGAGATGGCTTTCAAGGACTGCGCGCGCTCGTCGGTAGGCGCGCTTCTCGGAGGGGCTTGCCGTCGCTTCCGCCTGCTCGACCGCGCGGATCGTATTCTCGATCAGCCACGCCAGGCGGTGCGCCAAGCCGACGCGCCGGAGATCGAGCTCGAGCTTGTGGAGGTTGATGGCGTTCGCGTGCACGACCAGCACCGGCGCGAGTGCCGCGACCAGGCGTGAAGCGTCGGCGGAGACGAGCGTCTCGCGGACGGCGTCGGTCACGGCCTCGATGCGTTCGCTGGGGAGCGCTTCGCTCTCCTGAAGGTGGACGGCTCCGAGACGTACGAGCACGTTCTGCAGCTCCGCGCCTGGATCAGCCGGGCGCCTGACGAAGTCGCTCGCTCCCACGTTGAACAACTCGAGGATGGTCAAGAATTGCTCCGCGGTGAACGAGCCCGCGCCACGTTCGAGCTGACTGAGCCGGCCTTGTGAGACATCGAGTCGCGCGGCCAGCTCGGCCTGCGTCCACCGATGCCCCTGGCGCAGCTGCCGCACCTTCGCTCCGATGCCGCGCCTTCCGGCTGCAGGCTTGGTGGTCGAGGTCTGAGCCATGCCGTAGTATAGCTGTGGCGATAACCGTATCGCTAATGAAATATTGCTTCGCCACCATTGGCCCCTGCAGCGCCTTCGCTGAGCGCTCACACCGGCAGGTGCCATCCCCGAGAGGGTCCTTGCCCCCTTCGACGTCGGCCAACGAACGCTCGAAGTCGCGCTCGTCTATGTTGGTGAATCGAGTCGCGTCGCCAGCCAGTGCGCCCTCGAGCGCATCGCAGAGTAGCGGTACCTCCGGCGTAATTTCACGGTCCAGAAACAGCGGCTCGCTCTCCGTGGCCGTGAGCGCATGGATTGAGCCCGGCTCGATCGCGCCGAGCTCGATGCGGAAGTCTGCGCGGAGGAAGCCACAACCGCACGCTCCAGCCGACACGCGGCCGCTCGTCGGCGCACTGCGGTCGTGGGGCGGAGCAGCGGACCGCGACCCCATCGCTTGGCCCGCCGCCCTCTCGATCGCGGTAGCATGCTGCGGGTGTCGGCTCGTGACCCCTTCGCACGCATCGACCGCCTGCTCGCTTCGGCGAAAGCAAGTGGCAACGAGCTGCACATCTCGAGCTTCGTCGCGCACGCCAATGGATGGCAAAGCCGCGTCGACTCACCACGTCTCAGCACGTTGCGCTCCTTCTCGTGGCGCTCGTAATCGCCGGATCAATGGCTCTTCCTTCGTTGCTTCGAACCCTGCGAACGATCGATGCCTCGACAGCGGCGGACGCGGCGGCGACGATGGGCGCTGCGAGCACTAGCCGCTCGTAGTTGCTCTAGAGTCAGGACATGGCTCCCGTCCCTCTCGACCCGGCGCGCCTCTCCGTGGCCTCGTGGCGGTTCGCCGAGCGGCTCTTCGCGGCAGCGCCGGACGTAGAGCGGTACGCGGCCATGGAGCCGGACGCGCGCGAGCCCGCCACGTTTCAGATTCTCGTCACCGTCGCCTCGCCCACCGGCGACGTGCGCGACGCCGACGCCATCGAAGACGAGCTCACGAGCCCATACGGTACCGGGACCGTCACTACGATCGTGAAGCGGAACCGCGGACCGCGACGTTGGCCTGGCCGACTTCCAGCGCTCGTCTTCGAAGTAGGTGCCCCGCTTCGTGCAGCGCTGCCCATGCCTCACGGGGTGCGGCCTGCAGCACGAGATGCGGCGTGTCGAGCGTGACCACGCGTGCGTGCGGAGCCAGCGCGGTCATCTCGGCGAGATGCGCGGGGCCGACGAGCCGATCGTGGCGGGCGCCCAACAGAAGCAAGGGTTTGCAGAACGCCCGTAGCAGCGCGCGGGCGTCGACGCGCAGTACCGAGCGGATGCGAGCCGCCACCACGCGGGGCGGCACGGTTCTCAACGCGCTCCGAACTCGCTGCGCAAGCGGCAGGTCGAAGCCTGTCAGCAGCGCGGCGAGCACCATAGCGGGCGGCGGGGCGGCGAGAATCGCGTCGGGTAAGGACGCGCAGCACGCTGGTCCAGGCGGCGTCACGAACGTGGCGCAGAGTGCGAGCGCCTCGACGTCGGGGTGCCGTGCCGCGAGGGCCAACCCTAGCGGCCCCGAGAACGACTCTGCGATCAGCGTGAGGGGTCCGGACGGCAGACGCTTGCGTACCCACTCCGCGAGCTCTTCGTACGATAGAACACGGTTCGGCAAAACCACGGTGTGCAGCTTCGCGTGCGCGGGAGCGGCCTCGCGAAAAGGCGCGAAGAGCGTGCCGGTGCCGTCTAGCCCCGGGAGCAACACGAACGTGGTCGCACTCACTTCTTCTCGCAACGTTCGAGGATGTCGTCGACCACGGTGTGGCATTGGTTCCACGGCCACCACCGGCCGGTGTCTTTTCCGAGCTCCAGCTCTCGGTTCACGCATTCTTCGTCTTCCTGGGGCTGCACCTCGCAATGAACGGGCGTGTCGTTCGTGTGGTTCGTGAGCTTCGTGGCATCACCCGGCATGCTGCTTTGGCCATCT
>JAYUXI010000627.1:0-15725 GCA_043753085.1 Myxococcales bacterium
CCTTTCGCTGCGCTGCGGCTTCGGCGGCTTCCAGCTCGGCGAACTGCTCGAGCAAGGGGTCGACCACGCTGCTGGATTTCGGCCCGCCATGCGCCGCGCTGGCATCCACGCGCTGGCGAAAACGCGCGAACACGTAGTAGAGGCCGCCTTGATCGTCGACCTCGAGCGTCACGTCGTCCGGGTGTCGCTTGGAGAGCGTTTCGAGCAGCAGCTCCGCCTCGGCCTGGCCGATGTTCAACGACTGCACGAGATCGACGGCACGTAGCTCACCGCGTCGCGACGCCGCCAGCGCGTAGACCGCGGACGACTTGGTGTCGACCTCGCTCTTCTGGCCGGATGCATGCAACGAGCGCCCGCCCCACATCAACAGACCGAACACGGTGAACGCGATGATGCCGACGACGGCCGCCACGATCCACCAGCCGAGCAACGCGCCGAAAAAAAGTGCAAACGAGGCGCCGAAGGCCAGCGCCATCCAGGCGAAGATCTTGGCCACCACGCCGCCGGCCTTCGAAACCTGCCCCGCGTGCGTGACGGACCGACCGGTGAGCGGGCCTCGCAGCTGCCCGCAGGCCGAGCAGTGTGCGAGCACGCCGCGATACACGAGTGGCGCCGCCTGGCCGCAGTGGGGACACATGGGAGCCTCAAGCTGCCGCGACGATGCTTCCGCGTCAAGTCGTCATGCGCTAGTTTGCCGACTCGCGTCACGAGTTCGCCGCAGGTAGCTCGCGTCCGTCAGTCACGAGCCGGAAGAGAAAGCCATGTCCGTAACCTCCTTGCCCCGTCGGTCCGTCAACGTCCTGCTTCTCGAAAACATCCACGCCACTGCGGGCGCCGTGTTCGAAGCCGAGGGCTTCAAGGTCGAACGCATCTCCGGCGCGCTCAAGGAGCCCGAGCTCGTGGATCGTTTGCAGGGCGTGCACTTTCTGGGCATCCGGTCGAAGACCCGCATCCACACGTCCACGTTGGCCAAAGCCGAACAGCTTCTGGCAGTGGGTGCATTCTGCATCGGTACCAACCAGGTCGACCTGGTCGGTACCAACGCGATGGGGATCCCGGTGTTCAACGCGCCGTTTTCCAACACCCGCAGCGTGGCCGAAATGATCATCGGCGAGATCGTGTTCCTGGCTCGGCAGATGGGGGATCGCTCGCGCGAGGTGCACGAAGGCAAGTGGCGCAAGGTTTCGAACGGCTGCGTCGAAGTGCGCGGCAAGACGCTCGGTATCGTCGGCTACGGGCACATTGGCTCGCAGGTCGGCGTCCTGGCCGAGTCGATGGGCATGCGAGTCATCTCGTACGACGTGCGTTCGACCATGGCGATCGGCAACGCTCACGCAGTCGACACACTCGAAGAACTCACTGCGAATGCCGACTTCGTCACCTTGCACGTGCCGGAAACCCCGCTGACCAAGCACATGATCGGCACCAAAGAGCTCGCCGGCATGAAGGCGGGCTCGTACTTGCTGAACGCCAGCCGCGGCACCGTGGTCGACATCCAGGCCCTGGCCGATGCGGTCAGGTCCAAGCACCTGGCCGGCGCCGCGATCGACGTCTACCCGGAAGAACCCGAGACCAACTCGGACGGCTTCGAGTCGCCGCTGCGGGGTCTGCCCAATGTGATCCTCACGCCGCACGTGGGCGGCAGCACCGAAGAAGCGCAGGCGGCGATCGGCAAAGAGGTCAGCGTCGCGCTGTCCCGCTATTTCGCCCAGGGCGCAACCGTCGGCGCGGTCAACTTCCCGCAGGCCGAGCTCGCGCTGCCCAAGGAAACCCATCGCATCCTCAACGTGCACAAGAACGTGCCCGGCGTCCTCAGCGAGATCAACCGCATCGTCTCCGAGCGCAACGCCAACATCCGCGGCCAGCTGCTCGCTACCGACAGCGAGATTGGTTACTTGCTGATGGATCTCGACGACAACGTGGTGCGCGAGGTGTCGGCCGACATCGCCGAGCTGGGTACCAGCCTCAAGACCCGCATTCTGACCTGACCGCAAGCTCGCGGCACGCGCTCAGAAGATCTTGCCCGGGTTGAGGATCCCGGCCGGATCGAACACGTCCTTGAGGCTGCGAAAAAGCGCAATCTCTTCCGGCGAGCGCGTGTAAGCGAGCGCGTCTTTCTTGAGCAGACCGATGCCGTGCTCGGCCGACACGCTGCCTTCGTACTTTTTCACGAGCTCGAACAGTGTCGCGTCTGCTTCGTGGGTGCGCGCCAGGAAGTCCTCGCGGCTCATGGCGTCTGGCTTCATCACGTTCACGTGCAAGTTGCCGTCGCCGACGTGCCCGAACAGGCAGATCTCGAAGTCGGGGTAGCGCGTATCGAACACGTGCCCCAGCTCCTTGACGAAGCCTTCGAGCTTGGCGATGGGCAGAGAGATGTCGTTCTTGTGCGGCATGCCGGTGGCCGACAGGCTCTCGCTGATTCCCTCGCGGAAAGACCAGAGCTCCTTGGCTTCCCCGGAGTGCTGCGCCAAGACTGCATCCTGCACGGTTCCGGACGCGAGCCGTTCTTCGAGCCACGCTTCGATGCCGGGACTGCGCTCTCCGGCGGCTGCGCGCGCCGGATCTTCGATCTCGAGCAGGACGTATACCGGATATTTTTCGGCGAATGGCAGGCGGCGCGCGCGGTGACGCACCAGTCGGTCGAGGCACGCCTGCGTGAAGAACTCGTAGGCGCTGACCGTGAACGATGCGCGGCGCGCGGCGAAGAACAGCTCGAGTACGTTGGCGAGCGCTTGCCCGTGCTCGCCCGCGGGGCCGGCGTCCGACAGAGCGAACAAGAACACGTCGTGCTCGCCGGGGAGCTTGGTGAGCTTGAGCGTGGCCTCGGTGATGACGCCGAGAATGCCTTCGCTGCCGATGAACAGCTGGCGGAGGTCGGGCCCGGTGTTGTCTTTTTCGAGCGCGCCGCCGAGCTCCAGAACCTGTCCGGACGCGAGCACCACCTGCAGGCCAAGCACCCACTGCCGCGTGAGCCCGTAGCGGATCACCTTCACGCCGCCGGCGTTGGTCGCGATGTTGCCACCGACATGGCTCGACCCCTTGGACGCAAAGTCGACCGGCCAGAACAGACCCTTTTCGGCGACGTGCTGGTGCACCGCTTCGGTGATGGCGCCCGCTTGCACGCGCACGGTCATGCCCAGCTCGTCGGTGGCGCCCATCGTACGCATGCGCGCGAGCGACAAGACCACCTCGCCGCGCGACGCCATCGCGCCTCCGGCAAGACCGGTGCGCCCGCCGGAAGGGACGACCGCGACGCCGTGCGCCGAAGCGAGGGCAAGAAAACGCGAAACCTCGTCCGTCGTGCGCGGCAGCACGACGCACGAGGCAGCGGGCTCGATCACGCGCGTCCAGTCACGGCCGTACTCGCGCAGATCGTCTGGGTCGAAGCTGGCGAAGTCCGCAGGGAACTGGTCAGCGAGAGCCCGGGTGAATGCGGCGGTGAGCGGCTCCACGATCAGCTTGGCGGACGCGTCGTGCCCGTCGTCGTCGCGTCGGCATCCCACTTGAAGTTGTCGAGTAGAATGAGCGAGTCGTAGATGCTGTCACCCGCGTCCCACACGGCGAACTCGATGGTGATGACGTCGCCCGGAACGACCGGGGTCGTGGTGGTGAGCCAGCCCGTTGCGCCGCCCCAGCCGCTCTCTACCGTGTCGCACTCTTCGGTCGTGCCGCCGAAGCCCGTGCCCTCGAGCTCGGCCGTGCCGCCGGCGCACACGCTCACCGTTTCATTGGTGCCAGCGCAGCCCACGTTTGCGTTGGGTGCGCAGCGGTCGAAGAGCTCGCCGGTGAGGTTCACGCTGACGGGGTTGTTCTGCGAGTCGAACGAGATGTTCGCGCCGTCCGGGTTGTTGGAGTCGGTGAGGAACGCGATGAACTTGTCGTTCTTGCCCGAGGACACGAAGGCTGGCCACTCGCTCGAGTGGAAGTTGAAGTCGAAGCTGAAGCTCTTGGCGTTCATGGGGACGCGCAGCTTGACGCGGAAGTTCACGAGATCCCTCGGCGTCTCGGCGTCGAAGTCGCTGGGGACGTCGTTGCCGCTGGCTCCGAACGAAGTGCCCATACGAAAGCGGGTGGAGGAGCTACTCCCGGAGTCGTACTCGCGCGCCCAGCCGGTGCTGAGCACACCGAGACTGCTGCCTTCACGCGGCACGAGAACGTCGCCGAACTTGGGCAGAATGCCGTGCTGCTGATCTTTCGCTTTCGGAGTGTCGGAGCCGACACTGGACACGAAGCGCGCCTCGATCACGCCCCACTCGTCGCTGTCTTCCTCGGCCATCTTGCAGAGACCGATTGCCTTCAAGAACTCTTCGGCGTCGCCCTCGACGTCGAGGGCGGCGTCGCACGGTGCCACTGCGGCAAGGTCGATCTGGGTACCGGGCGGGACAGGCGGCTCGTTGCCGGCGTCGCCCGCTGCGATGCTCGGGCCCTCGTTGCCACTATCCGTGGCGCGGTCGGTGGATGCGCCGGCGGCGTCTTTCTCGACCACGTCGTCGAAACCAACTCGCGCTTCCGCCGTGCTGCAGGCCGCGAAAGCGACGACTGGAAGTGCTACGAGTGCGCCTAAAAACGTACGTGTGACCACAGCGGAGACCTGCATTGGGCAGAACCATAGTCGCCTGTTTTCGGGGCGCCCGCACTTTCTTCCCGCAGAGTGCACATTTTTTGCCGGAATCTTTTTTCCGAAACTAGGCGCGCTCCCTCGGTCGCGTGACGCGAGTGCGGAGATTCCACCACGCCCGTTAAGGTGTAGAACCCTGCTCGATGCCGAAACCGAAGGCCGCACTCGAAGGCGAGATGGCTCGCCTCCGCGACATCCTGCGTGGTGCCGGTCTTCGCAGCACCCTCCCGCGCCTCGCGGTTTACAAGCAACTGCTGCAAGCCGCCGGGCCGATCACCCATGGCGACGTCGCCGAGCAGCTGGGCGAACAGGGCTTCGATCGCGCCACCGTGTACCGGAACCTCATCGACCTGTGCGACGCAGGTCTTGCCCAGCGCACCGATCACGGCGATCACCTCTGGCGTTTCGAGCTGCTCTCCAAGCAGCCCAAAAGCCACGATGCGATGGCGCATGCACACTTCCTGTGCACCGACTGCGGTCAGGTCGAGTGTCTTCCCGCCACCACGGTGCGCTTCACCAAGTCTCCGCGGGTGCCGCGCTCGGTCGGCAACCATCGCGTCGAAGTGCAGGTGAAGGGCGTCTGCGACACCTGCGCCACCTGAGCATTCGCGAGCGAAGCGCTGCGATGCGAACGCCGGCGGAGCCGGCTCCAGAGTAAAGTAGGAGTGTGTGAGTGCCTTGACTCACCCACTCCGAGCATTCGCGAGCGAAGCGCTGCGATGCGAACGCCGGCGGAGCCGGCTCCAGAGTATGCGGCTACGGCGCCGGTTCGAACCCGAAGGTGTACACCCCGCGCGCCGCCCGGAGCGCGAAGTACGCGGCGATACTCGGTTGCCCTTCTTCGCGGTCCAGAAACACGCGCGTTCCGTCGCCGTCTGGGGAGAGCGCCGCGAAGTCGACGTCGGTGAAGACCGCGCGCGGGTCCGCGCGCAGGGTGAGTAGGCCACCCTCGTCGAGGCGCAGGTTCACCGGAATGCCGGTGACGATGCGCTCCTGGCAGATCGGATTCGAACCGGGCAGGGCCGCCGAGCGTGGCGCCTGCACGCGGTTCGAGCCGATGGAGAAGCTGCCGCGAAACGGAAGCACGGCGCCGCCCCGGCGGGCTTCGCCGGCGAATACGAAGACCGGCACCTTGTCTTCGGTGACATTCACGTCGCCGGTGCCGGTGAGCCACACCTCGCCCGCCGCGGCGCGGTCTTGCAATCCCGTACCGGCGACCGGAAACGCCACGGACTCGCCGCCAAGGAGGTCCACGTCGACGCCGGCGGTAACCTGCCCCACGTACGTGCCGGGGAGCACGCAGCTGGACTCGCGCTCGCTCGACAGCGCTACCGTGCGATTCAGGTAGACTGCACCGATGTGCATTCTTGCTTCCGTGAGCGTCACGTCGAAGCCAGCGCGGGTCCGGAACTCGAGCGGACCGCCCGTCGCCTCCGGCGGACCGGCGGCCACGGCGCGGAATTCGACCAAGCCGCCCTCGGTGACGCCCGTGCACCCGCAGAACGCGAGCAGTGCGATCATTGCGAGCAGCCTGGTCATGACTTTTCTCCGCCGACGTTGATGGTGAGGGTGAGAAACAGAGCGCGTGGAGCGCCGGCCGCGAAGTGGCGCGCGGGCACCAGGTTCGGAGCCGCGCTGCTCCGCCAGTCCGACGCGAAGTTGTACTCGCCGAGCTTGTACTGGGTGTTCAGCAGGTTGGTCGACGACAGATCGAGGTCGAAGTTGCGCCACCCGACCGACGCGGTGGCGTCCACGGTGAAGATGACTCCGGAGCGCTGGCCGTACGGGAGGGCGCGCCGTCCCACGAAGGTCTCTGCGGTGCCGATCGCGGCGCGCAGCGGGGAACCGCGAACCTTCCACGGCAACTCGCCGTGCACGACAGTGTCGTTGCGGGCCACCGAATCGGGCACGTAGGGCACCAGCAAGCCGGTGTCGTCGAAGGTGGAACGCACCAGCGTGAGGTGTGCGGACTCGTCGAAGTACTTGCCGGTGAGCCGCACCGAGCCGACCCACCCGCTGCGCGTGGTGCCGTTGGCCAGCGTGTTGCGCCCCTCGGTCTGGCTGAAGACCAGATCGCGGTCGACGTGCGTGCCGAAAAAGATCGAACGGGCTTGCAGGGTGGTCGTGTTGCCGAGTGATCGCCTGTACTCTGCACCGGCCTCGTACGCGTTGATCGAGGCGAATGGCGTCTTGACGTCCTGGTAGACGTAGAGCGGGTCGATCGAGCGCACGCCCTTGCCGTAGCTGCTGCTGAATGTGAACCCGGAGTACGGGCCCAGCAGCAGAGTGGCCTTGGGCATCGCGGCGGCCGCGGCGGTGGTGACCCGGTCGACGGGCTCGCGGTACACGCCGAAGTCTTGCTGCGACAAGCAGCTGGCGTCGCCTGGAGGATTCGAATCCGACGGCCGTCGCACGCTCTTCTGGGCGCAGGAGTTCAGGATGTCGTACGTGAAAAAGTCGGCGCGCACGCCGCCCTTCAACGTGACCTTGTCCATCGGCCGCAGCGCCGCGTCGGCGTACAGGCCAAGGTCGGCGATCTTCGGCGCGAGGGCGATGTCGAGGCGGTACGGCACGCGCGACGCCGAGGCCACCCGGTACTGGGTCGATTCGGTGTCGTCGTAGCGGGCGAAGTAACCGACCTCGAGCTCCTGCTTCCGGTCCAGCACGCGGTCCACGTAGCGCGCAAAGCCGCGGCCGCCGACGGTGCGGGTGGCGATGCTTCGATCGATCAGATCGCCGCGCTGGGCGTGGGGCGACTGCGCGGGCTCTTGTACGTCGAGCAAGAAGCCGGTGAAGTTTTCCCGCACGCGCATGCTGCGCATCACCAAAAAGAGCTGCTGGTACACGGTGGTCTGATCGAACTTGTGCTCGAGATCGGCCGCAATCGAGAAGCGCGTGGACTGTCCGCCCTGCTGCGGGTCGTAGCTGTCGTAGAAGCCCACCCGGCCCGACTCGACGTCCTCCGCGCGTAGCAACCCGGCGCTGCCGTAGTTCACCGAGTATCCCTGGAACGTCACCCGGTACGTTCCGCGCTCGCCCAGGTGGCCTTCGTACTGTCCCATGGCGCTGCCGCGTTTGGCGGCGCGGTTCTGCCCGTAGCCATTCGTCGTGTAATACTCGGCGCCGCCAAAGGTGTGGCGCGAAGACTCGCGCGGTCCGTAGGTGAGCACGAGCCGGTTGGTACCGAAGCTGCCGTGGGTGGCCTTGGCGGTAAGCCCACGCTTGTCGAGCCCGAGCTGGTAGTCGGCGCTGCCGGCCACGGCGAAGTTGCCCTGCCGCGGATCGAACGGGCCTTCCACCACGCGCAGGGTCTCGACCAGCTCCGGCAAGACGAAGTGCGTGTCTGCGTAGCCATTTGCGTGCAGGTTGCCGAGCTCGTTGATCGGCACGCCGCCCACCGAGAACTCGATGTCCTGGCCCTCGCGCGCGTCGAACCCGCGCAAGAAAACCTGTTCGGCGTGGCCGTCGCCACCTTCGTTGGCAAGCAGGATGCCGGGCGCCAGCTTCAAGAAGTCGCTGGCGTTGGCGCGGGGCAGGCGCCGCAGCTCGCCGATGTGAATCTGCATGTCCGAGGCGCCGCGGCTCGGCGCCTGGGTGCGCCCGTACACCGTGACCTCGTCGACGTGGACGTCGCCCGATCCGCCTTCCGGCACCACCGTGGCTGGCTTCTTTTCTGCGGCGGCCGCAGCGTGCACTTCGTCCAGCTTGCGGGGCAGGGGCAGGAAGTGGAACGGAATGCGGATCTTTGCGGCGACGGCGGAGCCGCGGCGGGTCGCGGGCCGGAACGACCACTGTTGCACGGCGGCGATGGCGGCCTCGTCGAACGCGGCGCCGCCGCTTTCGAGCGGCGTGGCGGCGGTGACGTGACCTTGGGCATCGACGGTGACCGCGAGCACCACGGTGATCTCGCGCTCGGCGAAGCCGTCTGGCCGAATCGCGTCGACATGCTCGCTGACGACCGGCGGCACGGCTTGGTCTTCCGGCGCCGCGAGAGCGAGCGCCGGAAGCAGCATTGAGACAAGCACGCAGAGGCGAAGCATGTGCGCCCCGGCACTACTTCGAATGCAACCGAGTTGCAACAGGCAGGATCAGGCCAGGCCGATGCGCGCGAGCATCGCGTTCGGATCCACGTCGCGGCCGCGAAATGAACGGAAGAGATCCCGCGGATCCTGGCTGTCGCCGCGTGACAAGATGGCGTCGACGAAGCGGCTGCCGGTCTTGGCGTCGAAGATGCCGTGCTCGGCGAAGAGAGCGAAGGCGTCGGCCTCGAGCGCCTCGGCCCACTGATACGAGTAGTACCCGGCCGCGTAGCCGACAGGGCTGGAAAACAGGTGGTTGAAGGCGGTGACCATGGCGTGATCCTTCGGCAGGGGCGCCGCCGAGTGCGTTTGCAGGATGGCCCGTGAGAACGCCAGCACGTCGCCGTCCTTGGCGGGCGCGTACGTGGTGTGCAGCGCCAGGTCGACCATCGAAAAGCCAATCTGCCGGACCAGCGCGCTGGCCGCGCGGTAACTGCGTGCATTGCGCAGGCGGTGGATCAGCTCCTTCGGCAAGGGCGCCTGGGTGTCGTGGTGGTGGGCGATGAATGCCAACGCCTCTTCTTCCCAGGTCCAGTTCTCGAGGATCTGCGATGGCAGCTCCACGAAGTCCCACGCCACCTTGGTCCCGGCGAGCGCCCGCACATGCACGTCCGACAGCATGTGGTGCAGCAAGTGACCGAACTCGTGAAACAGCGTGACCACCTCGCGGTGCAGCAGCAGGCACGTGCCGGCGGCATCGGGCTTGGTCATGTTGCCGACGATGACGCCGACGCCGGGCTTGCCCTGGTGCCGGTCTGGATCTGCGTCGACCAAACCGTGCATCCAGGCGCCGTCGCGTTTGCCGGCGCGTGGGTGAAGGTCCATGTAGAAAACACCAAGATCGCGCGGGCCCAGCGTGGCGCGGTACACGCGCACGTCTGGATGCCAGGTAGGGTGATCCGTGACGCGCTCGACCTTCACGCCGAACAACTTGTGGGCGAGCTCGAACAGGCCGCCCAGGACCTTTTCCAGGGGAAAGTACGGCCGGAGCTGCTCGTCGTCGATGGCGTAGCGCGCCTTGCGCAGCTTCTCGGCGTAGTAGCTGGCGTCCCACGCGTTCAGCGCCGGAGCGGCGTCGCCTTCGAGCTCGCGGCGAAACTCATGCAGCTCGAGCGCGTCTTTTGCGAAGCGGGGCTCGGCAGCGCGCCAGAGCTGATCCAGAAAGCGCAGGGCCTCCGCGCCGCTGCGGGCCATGCGATCTTCCAGGACCAGATCCGCGAAGTGCGCGAAGCCGAGCAGCGCGGCTTTTTCGCGTCGCAGGTCCAGGATGCGCGCCACGATGGCCGTGTTGTCGTGCGGGGCCTTACTGGCCCGCGTGGAATATGCATGATACATGCATTCGCGCAGCGACGCGTCGTCGAGGTAAGTAAGCGCGGCCACGTAGCTCGGACCGTCCAGGGTGAAGCGCCAGCCTTGCTTGCCTTGCTCTGCGGCGCTCGCCCGCGCCGCTTCGCGGGCCGAGTGCGGCAGACCTGCAAGGCGTTCGGGATCGTCCACGATCAGCTCGAACGCCGCCGCCGCGTCGACGGTGTTCTGCGAAAAGCGCGTGGTGAGGCCGGCCAGCTCGACGTCGAGCGCAGCGAGGCGCTGCTTGCCGGCGTCGTCCAGGCCCGCGCCGCTGCGCCGTAGCTCCTCCCAGCTCTTGTCTACGTGACGCTTTTGGACAGGATCCAGCGTTTGGTACTCGGCCGATTCGCGCAGGCAAGTGACCGCTCGGAACAGCGCGCCGTCGGTGGCGAGTCGCGCGCCGAACAGGGCCAGCGCCGGCTGCACGGCGTTGTACGCGACGCGGAACTCGGGCCAGTCGAGAACTCCTTCCAGATGGCTGACGATGCCGCCCACGTAGTCGAGCAGGCGGCTGTTGCGGTCCAGGGTCCCGAAGATGCCGTCGTACGTGGTGGCCTCGGCCACGGCGTCGAGCCCAGCGACCGCTTCGGCCAAGGCCGCTTCGACGGCAGGCTGCACCATGTCCGCCGTGATGGCGGGAAAGGGAATCGGGAAGGTCTGTGCCGCGAGCCGGTTCGAGGGGGTCGACATGACTCGAACCAAAGCATCCCTACGCGATGAGCGCCACCCGGCCCTGACTGGCGAGGGTCAGGCCGATGAGCTTGTAGAGCAGCCGGGCTCCTACGTTGGCGTCCCACTCGTCGGATTCGTCTTCGGAAGGGGCCACTTCGTTCAGGTCGAAGCCGACCACTATACGGCCGGACTCGACCACGGCGCGAGCGAGGTACACGGCTTCCTGGAACGACAGGCCGCCGGGCACGGGCGTGCCGGTATGCGGGCAGAGAGTCGGGTCCAGCCCGTCGATGTCGAAGGAGATCCACACGTGCTTCGGCAGCCGGCCGACGACGTCCTTGCAGAGAGCGTCCCAGCTCTCGCCGCGGAAGCGCCGGCGGGCAAAGTCACGGTCGAGAAACATGTGGATGCGCTCACCGGCGGCCTTGGCGAAGGCAATCTCTTCCTCGCACACGTCGCGAATGCCGACCTGCACCAGGGTGGCGATGCCGGGGATCTCGCTCATGGCGTTGCGCATGATCGAGGCGTGCGAGCGCTCGAAGCCCTCGTACGCGTCGCGCAAGTCGGCGTGGGCGTCGACGTGGAGCACGCCGAGCCCGGGCCAGTGGGTCGCGGCGGCACGGAAGGCACCGAGGGGCACCGAGTGGTCGCCGCCGAGCACGCAGGCGATCTTGCCTTGCGCCAGCACGCGCGTGCATTCTGCATCGACCCAGTCGTCGACCTTGCGGCTGAGCAGATTGACCAGCGCAAGCGCGTCGGCCACGCCCTCGCTCGGGCCGGCGCCGGTGGCCGCGTCGATGACGAGGGCCGCTGCCACCTTGGCGCGCGCGTTCCAAGAATGCATCTCCGGGTGGGCGGCCGACAGCACGAACGGCACGCGCCACGGCTCGGTCACGTCGAGATCGTGAAGGTCGACCTGGTGGCTTGCGCGCAGCACGGCGTCGGGTGCGCGGGCGGCGCCCCCGCCGTACGACGTGGTGGCTTCCCAGGGAACTGGAATCACCACGAGCTGGGCTTCGGCTTCGGTGTACGTGAGGCCGAACAAGCCCGCGTCGTGTGCCGCGGGCGCGTTGGGGTCGATGGGCATCAGGGAAAGAACCCTTGGGCCCCGCCGCTGCTGCTGGCCCCGGCGTCGATCACCGCGCGCGAGCCGTAGTTCGGGTCCTCGGTCGACGAGCAAAGCGGCAGCTTCCCGTCCTGCGACTGGGTATCCGGCGCGCTTGGGGTGACGGTGCGCGCCAGCGAGCTGCTGCCCGCGCCCTCGGCCTGGCAGTTGTCGTTCGGGGCCCCGCAGAAATACGGCGAGGGAGCGCCGGTGCCGTCACCGTTGCAGAACACCGCGCCGGCGCGGCTGATGCCGCTGCAGTACCAGCCCTTGGTGCGGCCGCCGCAGCCGTCTCCCGTGGTGGGGCCGGTGCCGCCGTCTGGCGGCTGCACCTTGTCGCCGCAGGCGGTAAGGATCGACGAGCACGGCACGCACGCGCCGAAGTCGCCGAAAACCTTGGCGCAGGTCATGTGGATGATGGGCGGGTCGTCGCCGAAGATCGCGCTGGAGAGCACGCGCGACAGCAGGCTGCCGACCGGCCCGAAAATGGCGCCTACGGACTCGATGACGTTGATGTCGTTGCAGTCCGTGTCTTGTTTGCAAGGTACGCATACGCCGCAGGGCAGATCCTGCCCCAAGATCTCCATCTTGGCGCAACGCTTCATCGGGTAGAGGACGGTGCCGCTGCCGATGCCAGGCAGATCGGTGAGATTGCCGAGCAGCCCGCCCACGTCGAACTCGGCCCCGGCCTGGGCGCACGCGCCGTCGTCTTCGCAGAGGGTGGTGATTTTGTTGAAGGGCGAGGGAAGGATCTGCGCAGCGAGGGCCTGGCAACCGGTCTCGCCGCCGCTGAGCCTCGGGACGCAGAGGCCCTTCTCCGCGCCGATGGCGCGCTTGCAGCTCCAGTCGACGGGAGATACCCCGGCAACGCCCTCGGCACCCGCGCCGTTGTCTTCCTGCATCACTTCCTTGCAGTGCGTGCAGTCTTGGTCGCCACTGCACTCGCGCGGCTGGTTGCCGTTGTCGCCGCACTTCGGATCACACGAGCCGTTGTCGCCGCACTTTTTGCCCTCGCCGCAGCCGCCGGCCTCGGTGGGGTTGCATTCGGAGCACGCACCGCGGGTGCACACGTTGGCCTTCGGGCCACCCTTGTCGCCGCACTGGCCGCACTGCGCGCTGCTGGCGCAGTTCTCTGGACACTTCGCCTCGCAGGTTCCTCGTGGGCTACAGGCTTCGGTGGCCTGGCACAACGTGCCGGAGGCGGGCGCCGCCGCCGGGTTGCACTTTGCACACTTCTTCGTGGCGGTGTTGCACACGCGGTAGTCCGGGCTGCAGGCCGCGCAGGCCGCGTCGTTCTGGCACTCGAAAGTCGGCACGCCGGTAGCATCGACCGCGCAGGCGGTGCCCTGCGGGATGCAATAGCCGTACTGGCTGCATTCCTTGCCGGCCTGGCACGTCTTGCCACCGGCGTTGGGTCCGCACGCCACGCAGACGTGATTTTTGGTGTCGCACACGGTCTGGTCGCCCGGACAGTCGCCACACTCGTCGTCTTGGTCGCACGTCGGATTGCAGGCCGACAAGCCCTGGGGCAGTTCTTCGTTGCTGCCGTTGCTGCCGTTCGAGCTGCCCCGGCGCGTGCCCGAGTCGTCACCGATGGGCATGGATTCGTTGCCGCCGCAGCCCTGAGAAGCGGCCCATAGTCCGCTCGTGGCAGCCAGGACGGCCACGATCTGGATAAGCTTGTTCATCACCCGAAAGAATGGCTGATTTCTGCGGAAGATCCATGCTTTTTTGGCGCGGCGCGGGGGAGGCGTTACTGTTGCGGCACCCGCCGTGACCACGCCGCCAGCTCCGAAAGAACCCGCCCTCGAAACTACGCTCACGGTGCGTCAGCGCCTGCACGACGCCCGGCGCGTGCTCTTGCTTGCGCTTCTCTGCATGCTCGCCGCGGCAGGGCTGCTGTTTTTCGGCGAGCGCGCCGAGCTCGAACGCGTACGAAGCCTGCGCGAAGGCCGTGACGACGCCACCGAGGTTGCCACCGACATGGTGCGGCCCGAGCTGGAGGGAAAGCTGGTGCACGTCGCCGGCTTGCTGGTCGGGCACGATCTGCTGCGCGACGACAGCCTGGGCATCGCGTCGCCGGGTCTCCGTCTGCATCGCACCGTCGAGATGTTCCAGTGGCAAGAGCACGAAGAAGACGTGGTCGACCCTGGCACCAGCGAAAAAAAGAAGCTCAAGAGCTACGTCAAGAACTGGTCGAGCACCCTGATCGCGTCGCGCAGCTTCGAGGCCGGCCACGTGAATCCGTCCGAGCCGCCGTTCGTGGATCGAGTGATCTCGGCCGAAGGTGCCTCGCTCGGCCCCTTCTTGCTGGACGCCAAGGGCGTGAGCCAGCTCTCGAACTTCGAACCACTCGTGCCCACGCAGGAGATGATCGATCGTGCCCCCCGGGACGTGCGCAGCCGCCTGCGTCTCACCGGGCAGTCGCTGTATCTCGGGCGCGATCCGGGCCAGCCCGAGATCGGCGATTGCCGTATCGGCTTGCAGTTCGTCAACAACCAGCCGGTGTCGATCCTCGCCGAGCAGCACGGCTCGGAGCTCGTGGAGCACAAGACCCGCGCCGGCGGGGCGGTGTTTTTGGTCCGTCCGGGCAGCGCGGACTCGGGCGCCTTGCTCGCCGCGGCCGACTTGGGGACCAGCATAAAGACGTGGACGGCTCGCGCTGCCGGTCTGGTGCTGCTCGGTTTCGCCTTCACCGTGCTTCTCGCTGCGCTCGGCGCGGGCGGTCGCGCAGCTCCACGCATGGGCCGCTTCGTTTTGCCCGGCCTGCTGCTGCTCGGACTTTCGGCGGCGGCGATCATCGGCGGCGCCGCCGTCGGAGCAGCCTGGGTCGGCGAAAACCAGGTCGTGGGCGGCATCGCCTTCGGCCTGGCGGGCGCCGGCCTGCTGGGCGCAGTGCTACTCGTCGTGCGCGCTCGTCGCCAGGGCGGGGTAGCGAGCCGAGCCTGACGGAGACGACCGCGACTCGTACACCACGGGCCGCATCACTCCGCGGAGATCGGGCGCGCCCGGCAGCTCGACGACGGTCAAAAAGCCGCCCTTGCCTGCGCCGGTGTCGATGGCGAGCACCTTGCCGCGCTGCCACATGTCGAGCGGATCTTCGGGTGTGTACTCGGAAAGGTCCGGTGGCAAGCAATCCGTGGACGTGTGGCCCACCACGACCTGTTTGCCGTCGTAGGTCGTGAAGAATCGCAGCGTGCGCACCCAGAGCAGCAACGCTTTTTCCTCCACCTCGCTTGGATGCAAGAACGTGCCTGACGCACTTTCGGGTAGGCCCGCGTGCACGTAGATGGCGTGCTCGTCTTCGTAGTAGTGCGGCATGCTGGCGAAGAACTGCAGGTCCTCCTCCGGGAAGAACATTGCGTCTTGCATGTCCTGCAGATCGCGCGTGTCCGGGAACCCGGCCGCCGCTGCTTCCCCGTGCTGCATCGCCGCGCTGGACACGTACGACAAATAGGTGGCGAGGCACCCGTTCTGCGGTGGCAGCACGAACTCGGGCCAGCCTCCGTCGCGCACGCGCAGCCAGCCGTCTTCGTGGTTGCCGCGCAGGACCACCACCTTGCAGGAGACGTACCGATGAATGTCGAGGCGCAAAAATCGGATCAAGCGTGCGCTGTCGGGGCCGCGGTCCAGGTAGTCACCGAGAAACACCAGCGTGTCTTCGGAGTCGAGCGGCGGCAGCTTGCCCAGCACGGTAAGCAGCGCGCCGAAGTCGCCGTGGATGTCACCGACGGCGAAGGTGCGGTGGCTCAAAGCAGCCCCGCGGCCGCGCGGTCGAGCATTTCGTCGAGGGCGCGGAAGAGCAGCGTGTTGCCGTCCTGGTGGTACGACGCGAGTCGCGAGGCGTACTCGGGGATCTTGGCCACGAAGCTCGCGAACAGCTGCGGGGCGTGCGGGCCGAGCG